>CALCME010000021.1 GCA_937965925.1 Candidatus Absconditabacterales bacterium
AAGAATTCTCTGCGTATATATTCGAGAAATATACTTATATGGATCTTGACGCCATGAACTTTACTAGATATAGCCAAAAAGAAGAGGCTATCTATATAAAAATATGTAATCTTTTAGAAAAGACTCTTGACCTTTAATCCGTTAAACTATACAGACCACCCATGCCAATCTGACTCAACTACACCCACAAATCTTATCCGTCGTGAAAGATTCTTCTTCCTAATTACATCTTTCTGCTTCAGGAGAAACATAAAGTACGTTCTGATGATGAAAAATCTTTGCGTGTACTTATTGAAAGATGAGAACTGTTAACGTTGTTAGAAGATAGTCAAAGTGATCAGTATTTCGATGAACCGATCATCAGAGAAATTTTACTTGAAGCATATCCTTACGAAGTAGAACTGAAATTTTTGTGACTCAAGGTGAAAAATGATACAGAAAGAAATGATCGTCTGGTAGATTTTTTTGATGAACTCTTTCAAATAGACTATAAGCATATGTTAACGACATACCGTCACGAACATCAGTCAGAAGCACTTACGTTCACTAAGAAAGCTCATGACTCTTGGGTGTATTCGAATATTGATCAAGCTAAAATGCACTATATCGATTTTGTCTGTAAGCTCTTTGAAGATCAATGATATCTTGAAGAAAGTAAGGTGCTTATGAAATTCTGTGATGAAAAACTGATTATGAACGTCGAAGAATGAATATCTGGTGTGACCTATAGAGAATGATCAAAAATTGTTGTGAAAGTCTGAAATAATACCTATACAACCTTGTTCCATGAACTAACTCATGCTATCAATAGTTACTTTAGATTTGACTGGTATGAGAGCGAATATCTCTGTGATCATACGACGAAAACGAACGAGTGACTGAGCAATTTTATAGCATATCATTTTTACGACCAGATACTGTTATGAGATATTGATGCAATTCAGACGATGAATCTAGATCATCTCTTTTTCTCTATGTATATCGATATTTATAAATCTCTATCAGAACATCCCTGATGAGACCAAACAATATATAAGCAAAAAACAACTGAACAACTCGAAAGATTTGAATGAGATCTCTTGACCAAACAGAAGTCAGAATTTTACTATCAGCGTTTCTATAAATTCTTTCATTACAATCAGAATGAGTATTTCTATCCTAAAGAAATGTTATATTACTTGGGGTATGATGGTATGAGACAGCTCTTTATGTGATCAACTCATAAGAAACAACTCTTAGCGAACTGTCTCTTAGGGAAAGTCTGTTTATAGTAGCTTTAGTTCTTTGTGTGTACGTTGTATGTCATTCATGTTATCAGGAGATTTGGATTCATCACGATATGTGCATCTAGCAGATGAATTTGAAAAAGAATATATGAAATCTCTTGATGAGTCTCTTTGTCAAATTCAGAATGACTGAGAGATTGTTTTTCCGGAGAGTGAGAAGATCTTTCACGCTTTCAATACAACCTCTTTTGATAAGGTAAAGGTGATTGTTCTTTGACAAGATCCTTATCACTGAGCATGACAAGCTCATGGATTGAGCTTTTCTGTGCAAGAGTCAGTTCGTATACCTCCATCATTGAGAAATATCTATAAGGAACTTGCTAATGATCTATGAACAAACATCTATACTCGTTCGGGAGATTTGACTCATTGGGCTGAGCAATGAGTCCTGCTGTTGAATGCTATACTGACGGTAACAGCATCAAAACCTGCTTCACATCGTACACTTTGATGGGAGAGATTTACAGACAAGATTATTACGACTATTAGTTCTCAAAAAGAATGATGTGTATTCTTGTTACGATGAAAATTCGCTCAGAGTAAGCACGTTTTGATTGATGAAAAGAAGCATCTCATTTTGCAGGCATCACATCCATCACCATTTTCCGCATATAGATGATTTTTCTGATGTAACCATTTTAGTAGTACAAATGAATATCTCATGAGTCACGGGAAGCAACCTATCTCTTGGTAGTTTTTCACTTGCTTATCACTGGCTGATATTTACAAATATGATAATCTATTTATAAGTGTATTTTTGTATATGCCATCTCGAATATTCTATCTTATTAAGTATTGAAGTTTTGTTGTTGCTTGAATCTTATTGTTGATTTCATATAGGAAGATCGCGAGAGGTCGTTTATTTTGATTTCTCTTATGGTTGCTAATAAGCTGATTGTTTATCTGGTCTAGATTTATAGAACCAAACAGAGTAGTAGTTGCTGAGACGATGATTAATACGTGATTTACAGGTAATGTTGTGCTTATTGCTGATACTCATCTTGGAGTATATAAAGATCATGAGTACTTACAAAAGGTTGTAGCTAAGATAAATACACTTGATAACGTGCAGGCAGTTCTCATTGCAGGAGATCTGACGTTTGAGCCAGTTGACTATTCTGCTGAGGCTTTGACAGAAATGTTTGCTCCACTAGCTGATAGTAGATTTCCCGTGATAGCAGTGCTTTGAAATCATGATGTCTGAGTGCCTTGACCAGACCTAAAGAAATCACTTATTCAAGCATTAAATTCGAACTGAGTTATTTATCTTGAGAACGATCGTTATCAAGTATGAAATC
>CALCME010000022.1 GCA_937965925.1 Candidatus Absconditabacterales bacterium
TCTTCTATTTGTTCTAAACGTAAGAGTACTCAAAACGTTTAAATTCAAATGCGATATACTATATAATATAATATGAGATAAGACTTGTGATATATTGATAGATATGTTTCGTATAGTGTTTTTTTTACAAAAAGAAAAAAACTCTCGATAAATATATATCAAGAGTTTTAAATGAATTGATCTAAGCTGTTCTGTTTTATATCCCTATAGTTTACCTTCATATCTTGTAGTATAAAGATCACTTTTTACTTCAATAGACCGCTACTCGATAGTTTTCAACTGGATTATATCCATATCAAACTTCAGTGACTTTTTGGCTGAAGATGTTTCTTTCTTGAAGAGGGTTATCTATCCATGAATTGATGATCGTAGCTCCATCAGTGTCTCCTTGAGCAAGATGTATATCAGTAAATGTTCACTCATACCCTACAGCATCTAACCTATGGGTAACCGTTATTCACTGAGGTGTTTGATGTCAAAAGAAATTGAATTCTACCATATCATTTGCTATCATCTCTGCAGTCTTATTGAGTTTTTCATTGATCTGTAGAGGAGCAAGTCTACGTTCTCGTCTTTTTGTGTTTGTTGCGGTCTGTAATTCAGTTAGTTTCAGTAACTCACTCGGGAGACGTTCTTGATTATAGCTTTGAAGAATATGTCTACTAATCAGTCTTTCAATACTTTCATTGATGGTTTCAAGTGAATGAAAGACAGCATCTGTTGGATTTGATAGCATTGCTTTTCATATCTTACTACGAGCTCATATAAGCTTTTCTAGTTTTGCATCAGAGCTGGTTAAACCAAGAGCTTGGCTAACAATATTGTCTACTTGAGATGGCAAATGATCTTGTGCAAACGTTCCTGCTGTAAAGCAACTTCAGAGCAAGATTATAGCTCAAACAAGTCCTTTTTTTATACTGATTGAATTCATGTGATTATATATGAAAATTAAAAAATAACGAAAATCGATCAATTTATTTACTCGGGTAGGTCCATATAGGTTGTTTATTGGTAACTGCTCACAAGGGTCCAAAAAAATGATCAGATTTTGGGTAAGAATTACAACATAAAACAAGAGTAAGACTTGTATATAAGCCAATAATAAATATATTTAGATCATGAGGTTGAGCGAAAAAGAGATCAGAAAAAGACTATCCAGATTACGTAATTTGGAGGGTCAATATGTGCGTCAGGTTAAGAAGAACGAAACACTCGAGGAGGAAAATAAGAAGCTCAAATTGAGAATTACTGAATTGGAAACAGAAAACAAGGAGCTTCGTGATAGGGTTGAGAAATTAGAATTGATTGTAGAAGAATTACACTCAATGATCTTCAAGAAAAAGAAACCAAAGACAAAATGAGAAAAAGTATCGAACAAGAAAAAGAGAGAAACAAATAATCGTAGTTCAGAATCATATAGAAGGGCTATTCCAAGCGAAGATCATGTAACAAATGTCGTGAGGTATGATGTTGATTCATGCAATACATGTTGATGAGAGCTAGAGAAATTACAAGAAATTATAAGGTACGTTGAAGATATCTATCTACCAAAAGATTGAAAAACTCCACTGAAAATTGTAACAAAGGAAATTATACAAAAATGATGTTGTAAGGATTGCAAAAAACGAACTCTTTGAAAGGAAATACCAAGTCAACATTGCACATTATGAAGATGAGTAAAAGCATTTGTAGTATATGCAACGACAGTGCTGATGCTGAGTTATGAGCAAATACAATGATTTCTAGAAACGGTAGTATGCATGAGTATCTCAGATTGAGAAATAGCATACATTCTGAAAAAAGAATCAGTGAGACTATTACCTGAATACAATACTAGAATAAAGAGATTAAGAGAAGAAAAGGTGATTCATTTTGATGAAACGAGTCGATCTGTCCAAGCGTTAGGAGGAACTAATTATGCATGGGTAATGACTGATACAGAATGAAAAAATAGGGTTTATATGCTATGAGCCACGAGGTGAGGATGAAATTTAGAAATATTAAAATGAGATTCAAAACTCATTTGAGTAAGTGACGACTACTGAGCGTACAAGAATGCGTTTGAATTCCATCAACTATGTTGGGCTCATCCAATAAGAAAAATGAGAGATCTATACCAATCAAAGAAACTAACGAAAGATAAGATTGAGATATGTAAAATAGCATATGATGGGCTAAGAGATTTACATAATGAACTTGCAGAAATAATCAAAGATCGAGTAAATATAGGAAATGATACAATTCAAAAACTACTTTCTAAGTTTGATGAATTACTAGAGAATGTAGAAAATGAACCAGAAAAGTTATCAAATTTGAGAAAGAGTCTAAAAAAGAACAAAGAAAAGTATTTCACATGTTTATATCATGAGGGAGTTCCTACAACGAATAACGTAGCAGAAAGAGTTTTGAGACCATTGGTTATAAAGAGAAAACTAAGTTTTTGATCGAAAACATCAGATTGAGCATCAGTAATGGAAGTCTTGTATTCGATCGTATTTAGTCTCCTTGGAGAATCTAGGTCAAATTTCTTCGATAGATATTTTGCACTATAGACCCTTGTGAGCAGTTACGTTTATTGATAGTGACATATGCTCTATAGTAAATATAATATGTATATAAAGTGATTACTATTAGTTGTCATGATCAGAAAGATTGGTATATATGTGTGTTGCATGCATTTATGTTAGTTACCTTTTTCTCTATGTCACTTTCTCTCAATCCTCCAAAATGAACAGCAGACTGGATACCAGAAGAGTTTCGTCTTCGTAAATATATCTTCGATACACGGAGAACAACGTGTGAGTCGTTTGGATATCAAGAGTATCTATGACCACTCGTAGAAGATGCATCTATCTGGGAGGCTAAGTCTGGAGAGGATGTCTGAGGAACAGAACTTACAAAAATAACTGATAGAGAAGGGAAGGTCTCCAATCTTGCTCTTCGTCCAGAAATGACGCCAACAGTCACACGTATGGTTTCTAAGTATCGACGTGACTACTCTAAGCCAATTAGACGATTTTCTATAGCGAATTTTTATCGTAATGAGAGACCACAAAGAGGACGTAATCGTGAATTTCGACAGCTCAATGTTGATATTTTTGGGTCTGAATCACATATGGCAGAAGTAGAAGTCTTGCAGATGTCAGTCGAACTTATGAAAAAATTTGGTGCGACGAGTGAGATGTATGAGGTGAGAGTTAATCATCGTGGACTGGTTGATGCTTTTCTCGATGAAGTTGTATGATTGAGTACTAGTATAAAACAAGAAGCTGTTAGGACTATGGATAAACGAGATAAACTTACTGAAGAGGTATTTATAACCACTCTAAAAGATAAATGATGTTCAGATATCCAAGCAACTGATATCATGAAATTTATGCAGACTGAAACTATTTGATCACTCTTATCAGAATTTGAATGACTTGTTACTTCTAAATGAACAGAAGAGTTGAGAAAAATTTTTTCTTTGCGAGCTGAAACTTGAGTAGAAGAGCATTTATGTTTTA
>CALCME010000023.1 GCA_937965925.1 Candidatus Absconditabacterales bacterium
CCAGCATTGCAACCAAAGAGGAAAGAAGAACTCTTTCAGTCAAGAATGCAAGCAGCTCAAGAAGCATGATTAGATCCAGCATATATTCAAGAAATATGGAAGGTGATCCATGACTGGAGTATCAAATCACAACGTACATAAAGTCCAGCATTCCAGCTTTTACCTTCAATCTCTTACAATGAACACACACTGATCATTATACCGTTTCACGACGTTCTGAGAATCACATGGTGCATGACTAGGAGTCGTGATAGACGGATATCCTGCAGGAATAGAACTAGATCTGGATCTTATTAGACGTGATCTCATAAGAAGAAAACCAGGACAGAGCAAAATCACAACAGCTAGAAAGGAAGACGACGAGATGTTTGAGATCATTTCTGGAGTCTTTGAAGGGAAAAGCACGGGACACCCAATTACCTTTCTCGTAAGAAACAAACAACAGAAATCAAAAGACTACAGTAACCTGAAAGATCTGTATAGACCAAATCACGCTGACCTTACCTATCACAAAAAGTATGGAATAAGAGACCATAGATGATGATGAAGGAGCAGTGGTAGAGAAACGCTTAGTCGTGTGATCGCGTGAGCACTCGCCAAACAGTATCTCAAGATGCACTTTGATCTGGATATTTTTGCTTTTGTGAAGCAAGTAGGTGATATACGTATATCAAAAATAGAGTATGCATCGATAGAGTCATCGATCATCAGAACAGCTGACCCTGATGTAGCTGATGCTATGATAGAGCATATACAGTCAGTGGCTCAGCAGGGTGATAGTATATGAGGAATCATAGAGTGTCATTCACTTCGTGTACCAGTCGGACTCGGAGAACCTGTCTTCGACAAACTTAAAGCGAGACTTGCATGAAGTATGCTCTCGCTGTGATGAGTCTTATGATTTGAATATGGAGCATGATTTGAAACCACAAAAATAACTTGAAAATCCTATAATGAATGATATATATCAAATGCGTGATCAATTAGCTCAAACAACAATAATTATGGAGGTATACAATGAGGTATATCGACATGAGAACCAGTTATCTTTCGTATAGCAGTAAAACCTACGTCTAGCATCTATACCAAGCAATCTACGGTAACAACCAGCTGAGAAGCAGTCGACTTCCAGATTTCAGGAAGACACGATCCGTGTATCTTGCCTAGAGTAGTACCCGTAGTAGAAGCAATGGTTGCGTGTGATCTCCTAGACTTTGTGATGATGCAGAAGGCGAGAAAACACTAAACAGAAGAGATTATTGGATGAAATGTGTGAAAATATCCCTTGAGGATGTTTTTTTTATTTTTTTGAAGTATGAAAAGAATGTACCTTAGTCAAATTCCATATGTACCAAAACCTCGTACACCTGCAAGTAAAAAAAGACAACTAGAACCTCACATGCTAAGAACTGATTGAAAAATAGGGTTAGGAATTGAAAGAGATAATTTTAAATTTAATACTAACAGTAATCTCTATAAAATTACAGTGACAAATGAAGACAATACACATGATCTACTAGTCAGATTCACAAATGAACTAAATTCTGTAAACTTATATACTGAGGTTGACCTAATTGATGCGATAACGAGTCCAACAGATGCTGATCTTATTAAAATTGATATAGATAACAAAAAACAAAGCATACTCTACTTACCTAATGAAATCCAGTCTAAACTAGAATCTTTAGATAATGTTGATGTAAAAAAAGAGTAGAGAATAATTTTTAGAAAATGTCTTATAGAGTATTGTATTGGTACACAGACATACTACCAAAAGACTAGATTCAATACTGAATCTTTAGATAGACTTAAAAGTAAGATAAATTAGATCTATATAAACATCTCAAGTCAACCTAACTCGTCCCCAACCACTTGCAATTACCTTTCGATTTGAGTACATTTTTGTTGTTCTTATGAACATCTTTTTACATCGTTCTCAGCTGTCATATGTCAGATCACGCGAATCAAAGAATCAAATTACACCATCATTTCCAATGAACCATCAGTGAAGGACTTCAAGGAGACATACTAGCACTCATACACGATAAGATCAATCATATGAAGGAAAGCTATTTCAAAAAAATTCTAAAAAAAGAAGATGCAGAAATTCATATAACAGTCCATTATACAAAAAACGCGAATGAGAAGTATGAAGGAAAATTTCACTTTAATCTTGACTGAGACGACTTTCATTATCACAATGACAAACCATTCGTAGAACCTTACGACGTTATCTCACATGCATTCAAACATCTAAAAGAACATCTAGCAGACTAAAGAAGAGATCAGTTTTAAAAGAGTAGTTCGAACCAAAAGTATCCTTGTATCAGCAGGAAAGATCACTACCAATGAGTCTGTTGATGCAAGTTTTTTTGTTTTATTTTTTTATGTTCACTTAGAAATGGCAAACTCTGCTATCTGAAACGTACATTATCTGACCCAAGAATGATATGATAAACTTCTAGCAGAATTAGAAGATCTAAAAAATAATCAGCTCCCAGCTACACTTGAAAGACTCAAAGAAGCAATTGCTCAGTGAGATATTTCAGAAAACGCTGAGTATGACACATCTATGAGTGAAAAAGATCTTATAGGATGAAGAATAAGTGAGATAGAGCTTATGTTAGAGAACGTTGAAATTATCGAACACGATAAAAGTTCTTCTGAAGTAACGTATGGATCTATAGTCACCTTTATTGATGATAAAGATAGAGAGTATACGATGACTATCGTATGAACTGGAGAGGTAAATGTTCTAGAATCAACAATCTCATTAGAATCACCTTTGGGTATTGCAATGAGATGAAAAAGCGAAGGAGATAAAGTAATGATCAAAGCCCCATCAAGAAGATATCAAGTTGAAATACTAAAAATTGCATAACATACTACCACTACTTACAAAAGATACACTATTTTTTTTCTTAAACTTATTCACTTATGAAAACAACATTAAAAACATTATTACTTATTGCATGCGGGACGTTAGTCATCACATGATGTAGTTGAACTGCTGACAAAGTAAAAGATGCATGAAATGCTGTAGTAGATACTGTTGTAGACGAGGCATGAAATGCTAAAGATGCAGTAGTTGACGGGGCTTGAGATGCAAAAGACGCTGTAGTTGATGGAGCTGGAGACGTTGCAGATACAGTAAAAGAGAAAGTTGGAGAAGTTGCTGTAGAGGCAAAACCAGAAAATTTAATTGAAGGAGAAGTTCAAGTTGGAGATACTATTGGTGTTAATTATGTATGAGCACTACAAGAAGACAAGTCTGTATTTGATACAAGTCTTGAAGATGTAGCAAAAGCAAATGATATTCACAATCCACAAAGACCATATGAACCACTAACATTCACTGTATGAGCTAAACAAATGATTCCTGGATTTGATAAAGGAGTAGTATGAATGAAAACTGGAGAAACAAAAGAAATTAAAATTCCTGCTGCCGAATGATACGGTGAAAGAACTGATGAAGCTATTCAAGAGATACCAATGCAAGTATTCACTGATGCAGGTACAGATCCAGTAATTTGAGAACAGTATAACTTTGGTATTGCTCCTGGAACAGTTCTAGAAATTTGAGAAGAAACAGTTAAACTTGATTTCAATCATTTTCTAGCTGGAAAAGATCTTATGTTTGAAGTTACTATTGAAGAGATAACAAAACCAACAGCAGAGTAGTCTGTTCTCTTCTAGAAAAACTTATAACTCATTATTTGAAAAGCAATCTATACTCGTTATGTCATAATATGTCATACGAGCACATAGGTTGTTTTTTTGATGTGAAAATATAATATATCGTATTAAAGATCCATCTTTACGACTAAACATGCTCCATTTTATATTATCATGACTTCTAGTAAATGATTCGTTGAGTACTTTGAAAAATATTATTATATTCTCTTCTTGTTGCCTTCGTCGTCACGTATGGACATGAATATGGGTTCAATCCATTTAACGTTTCGTCAACTTGACAGCTTAACGAACTGTTTATGTATGTGATATTATGATGAGTATTTTGGCTTATTTACGATGTGTTAAGAAGAGTAGTATCTATAATAACAAGACCACTTTCTCGAATTACTCTAGGGCTAGTTTGAACGCTACTTAATATATGAGCAATTTATTGATTTATTTTTGCAATCAACTCCCTTCCACAACTGTGAATTCATGTCGAGATGTGAACACCACTTGAAATCACAGCTTTTTCTCTTATAGTGCGAGTCATAGACTTCATTTTCTAGTTTTTGTGTCCTAATATTATTGTATGAAGTTTCTATATTTATTATTGTGAGTGGCACTCTTTGTCATTATCATGATCTTATATTTTCAAATGGCAGTGTTTGGAGAGTATACGTTTCCATTCTTTAGAATACTGATCTGAAACAAACTGCGAGTATTGTATATTGTCCTTTTCTCATTTGGTGCATGAGTGTTTTTCACACTGGCTATCAAATGATTTTTAGAAGCTAACACTGATTATGATGACTGATTTGACATATAATCTCTCTAGACAACAAGCAGCAGACCTCCTTTGAGTATCTACAAGATCTATAGACAGATACGTAAAAAAATGAGAACTTAGCTACAAAAAAGTAGCTAACAAAGTTTTCTTGTCGAGTGAAGAAATTGCGAGAATGCAAGAAGATTTTGATCTTCTCCATCAGCATTCACCTGTCCAGAAGACAGTTGTTATTAAGCAAGCTTCTGATTCGGTGTGAACAACCTGACAAAAAATGACGAGAGTCTCGTCAGATCTTTGATTTGGAACAGTAAAAGAATTCTCAGAGATTCTTCAAAACAAAGACGGAACAATTGAAGAGAAGAACCAACTTATCTATATGCTTCAACGCAAAATAGGTGAACTAGAAACATGAATGCAACAAATGATCGCGCTACCAGACTATAGCAGTCAAAAAGAAGAAATGATGATGTACATTCAAAAACTAGAACTAGAAAAGAAAGATCTGGAAGAAAATATTAGAAAAGAAAAATTGATGAATACGATCTTCTTGGGTCTCGCACTCGTT
>CALCME010000024.1 GCA_937965925.1 Candidatus Absconditabacterales bacterium
CTCATGAAAATAATTCTCCCTCTCTTCTTTTCGCTGACGTGATTGCTTTTTCTTACGTGATGCTCAGGTGCCAAAGACGTCATCATTAATGATACTGGGACACAAGAGCAACCAACAGAATCACAGAAAGATAATCAGTCTTTCTCTCAACAATTCAAAAAAGAATGACTCTCGACCAATACAGATAAAACGAGTATAGATCTAGAACTCGTGCTGGATGGATGACCAGGAAAAGATGGCATTCCAAGTATTGACGAACCTACATTTGTAGATATAGAAGATGCATCTAATGAGTATCTCTCACCAGAATCTGAATGAATTTTTGTAAAAATTTGAGATGAGAAAAGACGATACTCATATAATATTCTCAATCGACATGAAATCGTGAACGATACGTTTGGAGAGTGAGAAGCTGCGATAGATGTCGCAGTGACCTTTTGTCCATTGTGCTGATCAGCCCTTGTCTTTGAAAGACTAGTAGATGGGAAGACGGTTGAGTTTGGAGTGTCGTGAAAGTTATATAACTCAAATCTTCTTATGTTTGATCGTGAGACAGAATCACTTCGATCTCAGTCATTGGCTGAAGCGATGGTAGGAGAGTATCTATGAAAAACACTTACTTTTGTAGATTCTGATATTCTTACGCGAGATGAATTGAAAGAATTTCATCCGACTAGTCAGGTACTTAGTACAGATACATGAACAAGGAGGGATTATGAGAGAATTCCCTATGGAAGTTACGATACTAATGACGAACTTATCTTTCCAATAGCAAATATGGAAGAAGAAGCACGTTTTCAAATTAAGACGCGTTTCTTTATTAGCAATATAGATGAAGAAACATCAATAGCCTTTCATATGGACGACCTTAGAGATGCATGAGCTGCGGAACTAGATGTAGCATGAGAACTGTATACTGCATCATTTGCCACATGAGATCGAAAAATGGAAGATCCAGACGGGAACGAGCTTCCGTGATATTTTGAGATGCGATTCTCTCGAGCAAACAAAAACCCAAGAGCGAAGTGGGTATGGAGTGAGTAAAATTGATATATATATATATATATATTAGTAAATAAATTATACAGTTGAATGTATCTACTACGTAGTCTATCGTCGAATATACCAGATCATGAACTGAGGTGAATGAATGAAAATGAAGAAGCGAGATTGGTCAACCAAGAAATCCCTCCCATTTCCCCTAAGAATATGTATATTAGAGTCAAATATAATTTTGTTCACAACTGTACCTCCTATGAAATATATCATGCTAACACTTGTCACGAAATATAGTCAAATTCCAGAAGAAACAGTCAATCTGGAACGACACAATGTTACAAACGATAAGGGGAGAACCCCTGTTGAAATTAGTCCAGATTGAGTTGAAGCTGTTCGTGCAGCCGTGAGAAAGAAAGAGAACGATCTCCATTTCAATATACTTAATATGACTATTCTTCCCGATCATATGCATATAAATATAAACCTCGAGAAGAGTACCGAGAAAATAGAAGATATTGTTGAAAAAATAATCTGATATACCTCATTCATGTACAATAGATCGATGCAAAAAACAAAAGCATGAAAAGGAAAACAGATCACGTTACGAGCATCTTGATATGCACTTACACATCTGGAGACACAGGAACATCTTGAAGAATCGATAGCATATGTTGAGTCTCACCATGAAAAACATTTGGAGCAGTGGGGAGAAGAAATTTTGGAATCATATGTATGTCCAACTGATAGGGGGGCAGTTGTGGCTTGTTAGTTTTCGTATAGAGTAAATAAATTATACATTTGAATGTATCTACTACGTAGTCTATCGCCGCATATACCAATCAAAAATTGTGTTTAATGAAAACGTCTGGCTCAAAAATATCATTCAGTTTTATATGCGATATACTCTATATGATATGTGATTTTCTCTTTTATGTCTAGCCCTCCGCTAAAGAGCAGGGTTTTATCTTTCTTTACACATATGTCACTCCTTCATTCCAACACCCAAACATCTTGACGAAAAGCTCCAGCGTTTTTTCTCCTATGAGTTGATGGGCGTATCTGTACACTGGATGATTTCGCTGACAAGAAATGAGTTGCTGTGATCTTTACGTGTAATCACTGTCCGTATGCGGTAGCATCTCGACCAGTCATTACCGATCTAGCAAAGAAGTATCCAGATATCTGATTTGTTTGCATCAGTAGTAATGATGCTCAGACCTATCCAGATGATAGTTTTCCAAAGATGAAGAAACTAGCGTCATCCCTCTGACTCAAAAAACTCGATATTCGCTATCTATATGACGAAGATCAGACAGTAGCAAAAGCATATGATGCACAGTGTACACCAGATAATTATCTGTTTAAACGTGTTATAACAAAAGCTTCACAGCAATTCGAAGAGGATGAGATTCATCGAGAACTCTTTTTTCATGGTCGTTTCACAGATAATCGACAGAATCCATCTCAAATAACACAAAGAGACTTTGAAGATCATATACAGAAACTGGTGGCATGAGCATCTTCTGCTGAGACGTGGA
>CALCME010000025.1 GCA_937965925.1 Candidatus Absconditabacterales bacterium
TACCCGAATCGCTAAAGAAAGAGTCATCTTTGACTGAAAGATCTATTAACTTTTATCTTACGTTCTTATGATGAACCCGAGTTTGAAGAGGTGATGGGTATGTTTGGAGACTCTTTCATAAAGAATTGTTGAATGAAATAATAGAACCTCACTTTTCAGATTCACTCTCTCATGAATCATTAGTGTTCTATTGATGATTGTTGTATCTATATAGTAAGAACGTTTTCTACTACCAACATGCGTATGAAAATGTAAGAAAAGGGAAAGAAGTTTTTTCAATGCCAGGAAAACCTTCTTCAAAAGAGATTTATTCGAACGTGTTCATCTTAAAAATGTTAGATGAGAATGCTCTCATTACGGTATTTCAAGATGTGAATAAAAAAGATTTCTCTTTACAGATAACAGATGAGGAGTATATAAATGAATTTAAACGTGTTATTTGACCAAATCTTGAGACACTACCTTTAACCTCATCTCGTAAAGATCTTTTTTCAGCAGTATATGCTGATGTACTGACACTGTGTCCTTTACTATGAGAAACTATCTTGTGATATGATCCGCTGATGAACCAATTATACATTTGAGAAAACGTATATACGGTAGATCTTTGGACCTGGAAGGCTGTCTTATCATCTCTAGCAAACGCTCATGTTCACCAAGAATCAATTCAACCATATTCTGAGTTGGTACTCATTCATATTATGGCGATATTGAGAGAGACCTTGTTTTGATATCTTCTTATGATAACCTTTATCAAACAAAAAGAACGTGAAGACGGAGTTGACTATGGTCATAGTTTATTAAGTCGTTTATATATTAATGATGTCTTATTGATTCCAATAGATAAGAGGGAAGATTTTCACGGATATCTTGATGAAGTCTTGTTGTCGTTTGATACTCTGCTAGAAAAGCGACTTCCATTAGATGAGAATATCTCATATGTGACCATATGATTTAATAATCGAGTATGATTTATCGATTCTTCGTCATCTGAGGCTGTTCTTGAATCAGTTACATGAGAAGATATCGTTCGAATGAGATGATATCTTAAAAACATTACCTATTATAACAAAAGATACATTCGTCCTTTTTAGTTCTTTACATTCTAGAGAATCCTATGAAATGTCCCAAATGTAATAATATGGAAACAAAAGTTATTGATTCTAGGGTAGTAGAGGCATGATTCTGAATTAGGAGAAGGAGATCCTGTGAATATTGTGAGCATAGATTTACAACATATGAGAAAGTAGCGGTAACAGATCTTATCGTTGCAAAAAGAGATGGAACCAAAGAGATGTACGATAGAGATAAACTCAGAAGAGCGCTAGTTGTTTCTTTCTGAAAAAAGAATCTCTCACTAGAAAAGATAGAGGAAATTATCTCACAACTTGAAAACAAACGATCGTGAATGGGTAAAGAGATTACTTCCAAAAAAATAGGTGAAGATGTTCTAAATACCCTTAAAAATGAAAATGATGTTGCCTATATTAGATTCGCATCTGTGTTTATGGAATTTGAAACAAAAGCAGACTTTCAAGAAATTTTACGTGAGTAATCAGTTGATAAAACCCTATTAGACTATTTCACTTTTTTTGCTCTTTTTGCTCTTTTTCAGAGCTTTTTTTTCGATTGCTTTTTTTTCTTCTTCTTGTAGGGAGCTGCATTCTTTTTCTCATCGTTTTTTATAGATGCATTCACTCATGTAGCTTTCTCTATCTTCCATCTTCCAGGTTTAATAGATCATATGTGTCGTTTTCAGACTTTAATTCTTTTTAGTGCTTTTACTTTATATCATAGTGAACTTAATAGACGCCTTATATGACGATATTTTCATTCATTTAGTGTGATAATAACTTTGTTCGTTCCATTAATAATTCTACTACTTACTGCTACGCACTTTAGTAGTTCAGTGTCGACTGTTTTTTTCATCTCATCTTCAGTAGAGAGTTCTCCATCTCTCGTCACGTATTGACCTGTTTTCATTTTTTTAATATCTTTTGTTCTTAATGGGGTACTAAGAGTAACCTCATAGACTTTGTGTACATCATGAAATGGATTTTCATAGTAGTCAACAAGTTTACTCTCATTGGTAAGAAGGAGGAGACCGGTACTCTCTTTATCTAGTCTTCATATATACCAAAAATCTTTATGTCGACTTTTTGGAAGATACTCATAGATGATCCTATTGTGAGGGTCATCTTTAGAACAGACGCATCATAAAGGCTTATGAAACAGCACTATTTTTGGGGAGAATCATGGCATGTATTCCACTTTCTCTGTCTCGATGGTGTCATCTGGAAGATTGATCTGAATAAGATCTCAGATAGCTACTTGTTCGTCAAAAGATCCGACTATATCGTTGTTTTTGGCAATTGCTTTTGATTGAAGGAGTGCATCGTATTCTCTTCTTGAAACGTTTCTGGTTTTTTGAAAGTACGTATATAACAACATAACCATGATTGCATTTGGGTAAAGAATTCCTATTCTGTATTCTACCGTACATAGTCAGCTTTGCAAGTCAACATTACCCATTCATGAGACAACGATGAAATGAACACTACACCAAGAAAGCAAAAAAAGAAGGATATCTCGCAAGAAGTGCTTATAAGCTTATGGAAATGGATGAAAAGTATTGACTGGTCGACTGATCTAGTACAATTCTAGATATTTGATGCGCACCATGATCTTGGCTTCAATATATTTCAATCAAGTTATCAAAAGACACTCCTGATCCGTCAAGAAACAAAAAGAAAGTTGTTTTTGATGCTCTTCCAGTCCAAGATGAGAAGGGGGTAGATAATTCTACGTATTGACTGGATGAAAAGAAAATACTTTGATTGGATTTGAAAAAAATAGATCTAACATTCCCTTGAGTAGAAACATATGTTCAAGACATTACTGAAAGAGAAAACGTTGAACGCATCTTTGATGCACATGAAATTGATATGTTCGACCTTATAGTAAGTGATATGGCTCCAGATACGATATGAATTTCTGATATCGATGCATTAAGAAGTATCTGATTGATAGAAAAGACATTTTGGATTTTTGAAAAACATCTGGTTGAGAACTGACAATTCGTCATCAAAGTCTTTATGTGACCATGATTCGATGAACTTGTAAGAGATCTTAAAAACACGTATTGATCATCAAATATTGTAATGTATAAGCCAAAGGCATGTAGACCAAAAAGTAAAGAAATGTATATTATTAAAAGGTATTAAAAAAGAAAAAAGAAAACTAGAATACTAGAAGATACATCGTTACGTGAAGAATAAACGTGTGCGTGAAACCTTATTTTTTTGTTCTTATTGATTCCATGATAGTTTGATTAATTTGACGTACGAATGTTTGAAAATCTACTATTTTTAATAGACTCTTGTGAACACATAGAGCTATTGTTACAGATATTTCTTGAACGACAAGAGAACTTTTGGTGGAAGAGGGAACATTAGCCTGACGTCCGGTAACGTATATTGATAGTCCTGGTTTGGATACATTTGAAGAAGAACTTCCTTTTATAGAAGAAATAATAGAACAGGCTGATATTCTTCTTTTTGTGGTTGATGCAAAGAAAGATCTATGAGACCATGAACATCGTATCAGTAAGATGATAATCGATTCGGGAATGAAACAGCAGACAGTCTTGATTGTGAACAAATGTGATGGAAAAGTATACTCAGGAAGGGTAGAACTTATCCTTGCTGAGTTTTATCAGTTATGATATCCTGAGACTATTCCTTGTTCTGCTGTGCAAGCAGAATGACTAGAAGAGATGGTTGATGCCGTATTGCATAGAGCAAAATCACAAGATCTTATAGGCCCAGCAAAGAAAGTGATCAAAGATAATAGTCGTCTTCCTATTGCTATAATTTGACGTCCAAACGTCTGAAAGTCGACCTTACTAAATAAGCTTGTATGACAAACGCTGTCTCATGTACAAGATGAGCCATGAACTACATTAGATTATATTCATGCGAATTTTGAATGGAATTGAACGAAATTTACCTTGTATGATACTGCTTGAATTAGAAGAAAAAAGAAAATAGCAGGAATTGAAAGAATTGCGTATGCAAAAACCATGAGTATGGTAGAGTATATAATGCCTGTGATCGTCTTTGTCTTGGATATGACTGAATGAATGACTCACAGAGACAAGTCACTCTTAGGTGAACTTATTCATAAGTGATTGCCGCTTGTTATCGCTTTAAATAAGGTTGATCAGTACTCAAAAGACGAAATTGCTCGTATGGTTAGTCAAATGCCACTACAAAGATCATTTTGATGGATACCGTATGTTCCTATCTCTGCCAAGGATTGAATCGGGCTACCTCAGCTCATGAAAAAAATAGAGCAAGTCTATGCTGCATCTAATTATCATATCTCTACATCAGAATTAAATAAATCATTACAGAAATCTTGGATACTTTCACCTCCTACGTTTCCAAAAAATAAAATTTGTAAATGGAAGTATCTTACTCAAGTTGGTGAGTTTCCTCCTACGTTTATGATTTCTGTTAACAATAAAGAGTATGCTAACTTTTCTTTTAAGCGTTGGATTGAGTGAAATATTAGAAAAATTTATTCATTTGAGTGAAATCCAATCAAGTTGAAGATCAAAAGTAAAGTAGATACGAATCCGTTTACAACTAAAGCAGAGTAACCTCCAGTATAGTAAATTAATATAGAATGTAGACATAATTTACTACGTAGTCTATCTCCGTAAGTGCAATTAAGAACTTCTATTTGGTCTAAACGTAAGAGTACTCAAAACGTCTAAATTCAAATGCGATATACTCTATATAATCTAGATTCCCCCTCTACTTCTCCAATACATTTACAAGTTGTATTTTTTGATGAAAAAATCTCCCTTCTATACTAAGGGAGATTTTTATTTACATGTTCTGTTACATTATATTTACTTGCTCTATAGGAAATTCTAAACCAATTCCCATAGATGTATACATACTCCAATTACTGAGAGAGATTTCAGTATTAAATAGAGTAATTTTCAGCTTATATGTTAGGAATCAAAAATCCGCAGGGGATATTTTATCTACTTGACTAATTTAAACATGTTTTTATCATTCTTTTGGAAAGCTGATAAACAACTTGTACTTACACAATTATCTTTACAGTATGCTTCATCTTTCTTGTCGATACAGAAGTCACAACATTTTTGTTGGACACATTCACTGGTGTAGTTGTGGCTTCCAACTTTATAATCGAAAGGGAGTGAACATACTTTATCAGTGGTTACAGTCTTATTTGAAGTAGTTACTCACGATCTTTTTGATGCTCACACTCAAAATCAATTAAATACGTTATTATCTTCAACTACAACATCTGCTTTGACAGATACATTTCCTTGTGGTAAGTTACTTGGTAGAATACCATTTTGAGTGATAAGCTCCTTTACGAATGCTTTACAACGTTCACTTTCTGAGAGTTTTGCACATTCTGTATATGCTGTTCATTCAGAAATACATGATGTCATTTCTTCAAGATTATGACAGGTCCCATCATGAATCTCTCTATCTACTATTACTCATTTCTCAGGCATAGTTTGATCTTCTTCATATGATTGTACTCAGAAAGAACTTGATGCACTTTCAGATGAAGAGTTTAATCATGAAAAAATTCGAGTTCAAACAATTCATAAGATCAATCAAATGAGAAATACTCACAAGAGTTTTGTTGTGTGTAATGATCTGTCAGTAGTATGCATTTTTGTTTTATGTATAAAAACTAAAAATATTTTCTTCAACATACTAATTGTATTGATCCATTCTCTATTTGTCAAAAAAATCAACTATTTAACCTTTCTATACAAAAAAAATCGCCATGAATAGGCGATTTAATTGTGTTTTCTCTTTCTATTTTCTCTGTCAAACTAGTCATTTCTCATTTGTTTCTTTACAACTACGACATTATTTCACTCTATAGGAAATTCTAAACCAATTCCCATAGATGTATACATACTCCAATTACTGAGTGAAATTTGAGCATATGAGTATAAAAGATAGTGATTTTCAGTTTATATTTTATATGTTGAGAATCAAAAATCCTTAGAATTATTTTATGATAGTCATGGGAATCCTCAGTTTCCTCCTCACATTCATCCCATCATTCATGCAAGATCATTTGGATCAAATCAAAGGATCTCTTTAGTCTTTTGCATTGCTATTTCTTGAGCCTTTGCTTGTCATTTATCAAAAGCAGCTTTGATAGCTTTTTCCAGTCTTTCTTTATTTTCTGGTGAAAGAAGTGTGATATCTTCAATTTCAGTTTTTCTCAATTTTTGTTCTCACGTAATCTCAACGATTACTCAATCTTCTTTTGCTCTAATAACTAACTTTTTGAGAGTATCTTGTAGTTTTTTGTACTTATCATACAGTTGTTTCATTTCTCACATTTTTCAAAACATTTTTCTTATAATGAATAATTAAAAGTGAATAGTATTTTCATATTTTGTGGAATAGTAGTTTACTATTTTAGTAGTTTAACGTTGCTTGATATGAATATCTCATAATCACTCATCTCTTTTATTTGTTTCTCGATTTATCCTTTGAGTTTTTCATAAAGTGTTTCTTCTACTTTTAATGGTTTTTTCCAGTCTTCTTCTTGTATATCAAGTCCTAGTTTTTCAACAAGGGTTCTTAGTAAGAAGAATTTTTCAAGACTAGTCTTTGCAGCAGTCTTAATCTCACCATGCATTTTTACTTTTTCTTCTTCTCAAATTTTCTCATAGTATTGAGTAAGTCACTCATCTCATCAAAATCTTTCTTTCAATGACTCTATCCTTGAAGAAAATTCTTCTTCAACAAGTGTTTTTGGAAGAACTATTTCAAATGAATCTTGTGTCTTAGCTAAGTAACTTTCAACTCAAGTAGTCAGGAGTGATTCTCTTTTTTGTGTTGAAATCACCTCGGATATTTTGGTTCTTAGTTCTTCTACAGTTTTCACTTCATCGTTTCAGAATATTTTTTTAATTGATTCTTCATTTCGTTCAGGAAGGTGTACTTTTCTTATGTCTTCTATTTTTGATACGATAGAGACACTATTTTCTTGGTTATCTTCTTCTCTGGACTGAAGCATTGGTGGAAGATCTTCGTGAACATAATCATTTTTGATCTCATCATTTGTTTTCTTTCACAGATACATTTGCTTAAGAATAGCAAACTCATCAAAGTCTTCTTTTCCTATAAATAAAGATCCCTTTTCTAGTTCATTTCATGATGTATCAAGTAGCTGAAATGAGATTTTACTAACCGTATCTTCTTCTATAATATCATGTGGTTGATAGTCTGCATATTGCTTTTGAAGATTAGCCATCGTGTTTTCTAGTTCTTCATCTGTTGGTGTATCGTCAATCGTGTCCATAGTTACTGATGACCAGTTTTCGTTTTTGACATCTACTTCAGGATAGACATCAAGTTTGTATGAAAATACTGTATTTCCATCTTTTTCTTCTTGTTGGAGATCATAGATGTTTCAAATGAATTTTATTCCTTCATTCTCTTGTACAACAAGAAGAGTTCCTTGATGAATCACTTCTTCGTGCATTGCAAGAAGGATATATGCTTGATTTACATTTTTTTCTACAAGCTCTAGAGGAACATTTCCTTTTCTAAATCACTGAAGAGACATATCTTTTTGGAAATTTTTGAGAACTTTGGTCTTATTTTTTGATATTTCTTCTTGAGAAACAACAAGTTCAATTTGATAGTTTGATTGAGTTCATTTTGTTGTTGTGTACTTCATACGTAGTGGATTCCAAAAAAAGTAAAAATCATACAAAATAGTTCAATCGAGTGTAGATATCTGCTCTTGTATTGCAATTGAATATTCCTATTGATTAGTACTATTCGTAGAAAGTAATTTGATTCTATGGAGATTTGATCAATTTTATTTATATGTAACGTACACAATACTATGAGTACATGAAACGTGGTAATAACCGTAAAGGATATAGAATGAAAAACTCATCTGTTGGATATGACAGGTCACGAAGAAAAAAGTATTATAGATGTTGCAGAGGAAAACTGAATAGAGCTACCATATTCTTGTCGTAGTGGTGCATGCTTCAGTTGTTGTGCTGAAGTAACTAAGTGAAAAGAACATCTTGATCTAGAAAAAACAGGGGAAGCACTTATTGATGTAGAAGATAATGAATGTTTGACGTGTATATGTGGTATCAAGAAAGAGGTCTTTACTTCAGGAGAGCAGGTCGAAATAGAAATAGAAATGCTTAACTAATTCCAAATAATTTTTTGAATTCAATTTTCAAAAAAAAATCTCTCAATAGTGAGAGATTTTTTTCGTTATAAGAAATATGTTTATTCAACATGATCACCAAGAAATTTTTTCACTAGATATGTAACAAGAAGATACATAACGAATGCTACTACCAAGAAATCGATAGTCGAAGCAAGAAATTTTCCGTAGAGAATTCCACCTTCTGTTGCTAGTTCTGCGATATTAGCTACTCAAGCTTTTTCCATTGCTGGAGCAAGAAGAGCAGGAGTAAGAACGTCACCAACTAATGATCATACCCATTCAGCAACTTTAGCTCACATTACGAATGCTACAGCCATTCATGCAATGTTGTACTCTTTAATAAACTCAGCGAAACCACCTAGACTTGCCATGGTGTTAGTATACAATAAAGTAATAAAATAGATTAGGTCAAATAAATTACCTACTGTGAACAGTAGGTATGTTGTCAGGTAAAGTCAACTCGTGGCATATTATATCAGTATTTTTATTTTTTTGCAAATAGAGAATGGTAGCACCTATTCCACTTAAGTGATATTGGTGTTGAAATGATTTTCGATTTGTCTATATTTTTTGTACCTTTATTTACTTATATATTTACGTATGGCATTAATTCCATTAGAAGACCATATATTGGTTGAACCAGCAGTTGAAGAAAGTACGAGCCCATCTGGATTAATACTACCAGATAACAACAAAGAGAAGCCATCTAAGTGAACGGTAGTAGCGGTCGGAAAGGGGAAGATTTTGGATAATGGAGAAAGAGCTCCAATAGATGTTAAAGCAGGAGACATCGTTTACTTTACAAAGTACTCTCCAGATGAGTTAGAAATTAACGTTGCTGGAGAGAAGAAAAATTATCTTGTTATTAGACACTCAAGTATATTGGTCGTTGAAGGGTAATAACATTGAAAAATTGAAGAGTTGAGGAGTTGAGAACTTGAAGAGTTGAGGAGTTAAAAAATTGAGAAGTTGAAAAAATGAGAATTAACTATTTTAGATAGCGTACAAGCTATTCAAATAGTACTTTATAATTTCACTTGTTAGAAATATGGCAAAACAAATAATGTATGGAGATGATGCAAGAAAAGCAATATATGCTGGTATGAAGGCAGTAGCTGATGCAGTTAAAGTGACTATGTGACCTAAAGGGAGAAATGTAATATTAGAAAGATCATACTGAGCTCCAACAGTAACGAATGATGGGGTAACCGTAGCAAAAGAAATAGACTTAGAAGATGCTTATGAGAATATATGAGCAAGTCTTGTAAAAGAGTCCGCGAGTAAAACAAATGATGCTGCATGAGATGGAACAACTACTGCGACTGTGCTTGCAGATGCTATCGCAGCTGAAGGTCTCAGATACGTAACAAGTGGTGTGAATCCATTTGCCTTGAGTAGAGGACTACACAAAGCAGTTGATCAATTGACAGCAAAAATAGCTGAAAAAGCGATTAAGGTAGAGACAAAAGAACAGATTCAGCAAATTGCAGCACTGTCTGCACAGGATGAAACGGTGTGAACACTTATAGGAGATGTTATGGAAGAGATTTGAGTAGATGGAGTAATAACAGTCGAAGAAGGGAAATCTATTGGGTTAACAAAAGAGGTAGTAACAGGTATGCAATTTAGTAATGGATATCTCTCACCATACTTCGTGACAGATAGTCAAAGAATGGAGTCATCGCTTGAAAACGTACATATCCTCATTACAGACAAGAAAATCTCTGCTATCAAAGATATTCTCCCATTGTTAGAGGCTCTTGGAGCGATGGGAAAGAGAGAATTGGTGATCATTGCAGATGATGTTGATGGTGAAGCTCTTGGAACACTTGTGTTGAATAAACTCAGATGAACACTAAATGTTCTGGCAGTGAAAGCTCCATGATTTGGTGATCGTAAGAAAGAAATTTTGAAAGATATAGCTGCAGTAACTGGAGGAACACTTATTACTGAAGAAGTAGGACTCAAGCTTGAAGATGCAACAGTGGAGATGATGTGAGTTGCTGAAAAGGTGATTGCAAGTAAAGACAAAACGACCCTTGTCTGAGGAAAAGGAGATATCGAAGCTATCAAGGCGAGAGTTGGAGAACTGAGAATACTCATTGAAAAATCTACTTCGGATTACGATAGAGAAAAACTTCAAGAAAGACTTGCAAGACTTGCTGGTGGAGTTGCTGTAATCAAAGTATGAGCAGCTACAGAAATGGAAATGAAAAACAAGAAATACAAGATAGAGGATGCACTCAATGCAACGAGAGCTGCTATCGAAGAAGGTATCGTAGCAGGATGAGGAACGTCTCTTGTGAAACTGATTGATGAAATTGATAATGCGGACTATGCAGACGATGATGAAAGAATTTGAGCTGAAATTATTAAAGCTGCTATACAATATCCAATCATCCAGATTGCAAACAATGCATGATACAAAGGTGACTGGGTAGTAGAGCAGGTAAAAGCAAATAAAGAATTTAACTACGGTTTTAATGCTGCAACAGGTGAGTTTACTGATCTTCTGAAAGCATGAATCATTGATCCTGCAAAAGTAGAACGTGTAGCACTAGAGAATGCTGTTTCAGCGGCAGCAATGCTCCTCACGACAGAATGTGTGGTAGCTGATAAACCAGAACCAGCAGGTGCTGCTCCTGCAATGCCTGCATGATGAGGTATGGGATGAATGGGGGGTATGTGATGAATGATGTAAAGTAGATAATAGATTTCAGAAAAAAGATAAAAGAAAACCTTCTCGAAATGAGGAGGTTTTTTGTTACATTGCTTATACATATTCGTATACTTTCTACATGGGGATGTACTGGCTTCGATGAAAGGATCCCATAATGAGTTGATAGCCACTCCAGGATGGTCGTGTATCTTCTGGTTAAATAATCGACCGCACCTTAACGTGCTAAAGACACACTTGCAAATGCAAAAGCGAAATTCGCTTTTTACGCTAACAGTTTATCTGTAGCTTAGTTTGCACCGACCTTCGGGCCGGTTAATCGATTCTCAGATCAAAGACGACCTTACCGTCTCTGAGAAGTAAAGTAAGGGCTACCCAGTGATGCATAGGGGATGAAATGTATGTATCAAAGAACGCAAGTGTTGTGTATGACAGCGAGCGTAGCCTACGGGAACTCTTCGGAGAAAATCATACTCTATAGTGGTAGAAGTCTCTTATTATGTCTTTCAGACACGGGTTCGACTCCCGTCATCTCCAAAACTTGCAACACTCAAGCATTAAATTCCTCAGACAATAGGAACATAGGTGATAGTTCGATGGTTCAGAAGGTCTGCGTATCTCTATGCACTTCTACTTTCTGAACAAGAGATTCAATAATAATCTTTTTTGGTCTATATCTCATTTTTCTCGATAATTTTGTTTGTATCTCAAAATGAATCTATCACTATATTTTTAGTGATTGTTTTTATTTTATGGGGAGTTTTCTTCATTGATTTTTTATGAAATATTTCTATATTTTAGTGAATTTACTACTTATTATATATCGATGTGAAATCAAAAAGAACTAATATATTTCAAGCATACTATGGATAGTAGTTATATAACTCATAGGCCATTTTATGTCTTCTGGATGCCAATAAATAAGAAATGTTACCAGAAATTGAAAACAACAGTATGAAATGGTTCATGAGTGAACTGGGAAGTTGGTATGATTGAACAATGAAGAATGTTTTGATTTGGAAGAATTGGTGTTGCTTCAGACGAATGAGATTGGAGGTTAGAAGGAGAATTTACTTGAGTAGAAATTATTGGTGACTATAAACAAATGAAAGTTGTCTATCCTCAGATTATGAAAGAACATCCAGATAAAAAAGAGTTCTATAACGTCTATCTCACTGACCCTAATGAAGTAGCAATGGAAGAGAATAAGACATGGATATTATTTAGGTAATCACAAACAAGTTTTTTTATTATTACAATTATATATCATGGAATACAATCCTGTAGGACGATTTGAAATTTACGTTACTGATATGGAAAGAGCAAAGAAATTTTATCAACAAGTCTTTCAAAAGGGAGATTGGATAGATTTGTCTCAAGATAAGATACGTATGTTCGCTTTCCCACGATGAGAAAGAGTGTCTTGAGCTGCTTGAGCTTTAGTTCAAATGGATGATTATTGACCATCAGATAGTTGAACAATTGTATATTTCTCCTGCGAAGATTGTAGTGTTGAAGAATCTAGAATAAAAGAGAATGGTGGGCAAGTTCATCAGTCTAAGATGAGTGTTGGTGAGTTTGGGTTTGTCTCAATGGTTCGTGATACTGAAGGGAATATGATTGGACTTCATTCACAAGTGTAATACGCATCGATTACATGATTTCTTTATGAGTAATATTTAGTAAACAATTGAAAAATGAAAGTGACAGCAGAAAAAAATGAACAAGTTGCTAACATGATTTTTGCATCTATTTATCCACTTTATTGGGATAGATTAGAAAAACATGGGAGGACAAAAGAAGAGTTTCATGAAGTGATAGAATGGTTTACTGGCTTTGATGAACATACATTACAATCACTTATCGTACAAAAAGTGACTTTTGAGACGTTTTTTGAGAAAGCAAAAATCCACCCCAACGCACACATGATCAAATGAGTAGTATGTGGTTACCGTATTGAAGAAATTGAAGATGAATTTAACGTATATAAACAATGTAGGCGTATGGAAAAACTTATTGATGAACTGGCAAAAGGTCGCAAGATGGAGAAAATTTTTCGTGAAGAGAAAAAGTAAGAATTTTTGTAGCTTAGTTGTATTAAGTGATTCAACTGCAATCACTTGGACAATTTAGCATAAAAGTAACTTCATCTGATTATATCTATATGAAACTCTCTATTTTTGTATTTATGAGAAATAAGACTTAATTCGATTTAGAATCTTAGTAATAAAGTTAGATTCGCTTCTATCTTTTTCCTTAGCTTTAATTTTAGTATCTTCTTTAGCTTCAACATACAAAAGATCAGAATAGAGAATCTGATTAGCATAGCTTAGATCTTGTTTTGATATGTTCATACTAATGGTATTATCATTCGATTTCCATCATCTAAACGCTCAGTATGAACTATAGAACCTGTATTGATGTTTCTTTTGTAGTTTGATAAGTTCAACTAACTGTGGGGTAGTTAGAGATGAAAATTTGCCTGCATATTTAAATATAGTATATCGCATTTGAATTTAGACGTTTTGAGTACTCTTACGTTTAGACCAAATAGAAGCTCTTAATTGCACTTACGGCGATAGACTACGTAGTAAATTATGTCTAAATTCTATATTAATTTACTATACTTCAGCAATTCATGTTCATCTTAGCAAGAGTTATTTGTCACTGAATGTATAGTGACTTTTTTTGACAATAAATGCTGTTTCAGGTATACTACAAAGACTTCCATTTACTTTAGTCTAAAAAGATGAAGATACTCATTTCTTGAGCTGGAATAGCGTGATTAACCTGTGCGTATCGACTGACCAAATTTGGGTTTACCCCAGTCGTGCTTGAAAAATCGAAAGAGCTGCGTGATGAGTGATATATGATAGATTTTCTTGGGGAATGATTGCAAATATCTGAAGCAATGGGTATTTTTCAAATACTCAAGGAAACGTCTGCAATATTTCAATGATTACAACTAGTAGATAGGAGATGAAAAAAAGTCTGATGATTCTCTTTTTCTATGATGGAAGAATATATGGCTTCAAGATGACACAAATATATTCCTGTTACTCGTGGTGATCTGGAAAGAACTTTGTATGAATCATTGGATGATAGATCTATAATCCGTTTCTGAGAGTATATAACCTGACTTGTAGAAAAAGAAGATGGTATGCATGTAGATTTCGCTAGTGGAGAAAAAGAGATATATGATATTGTTATATGAGCTGATGGTATTCATTCGTCAACACGTGAAATGACTCGATGAATCGAGAAAGATGTTATGTATTGAATGGGTTCCAAAGTTCTTATTACTCGTTTACCATGATTGGGTAAGAAAGAACAGTATCAATGATATGCAACATCACATC
>CALCME010000026.1 GCA_937965925.1 Candidatus Absconditabacterales bacterium
GGTGGTTTTCAAACTTCTCATATGCAGCTCATCACACAAGTGCTTCAGTATAGACAAACTCATGACCATATCTTGTAGCAATTGCATCAAGTATCATCGTCGTCACTGACATGATCTCAGGACCAATTCAATCTCCAGGAAGGAGAGCTATCGTTTTTTTCATATATAGAAATAGATAAAAGATAAAAGAATTAAGATAAAATATCCCCTGCGGGGTTTTGATTCACAACATATAAAATGAAAATCACTCTATTTTATACTCAAAACTCACTTATTAATTGGAGTATTTATACATCTGTAGGGAATTGGTTTAGTATTTCCTATACGAGTAAAAGAACCGTATACGTTCTTTTATCTTTTTTCTGTAGTCTGAAGTCTAGATACTACTTCCCCATCTTCTTCTCCCACTCCTCTATCACTGCTCTCTTACTCATCAGATACTCCAAGTTTCCATGACCCGTAAGTAAACATTCTTTTTTAAATGGATTCAGATCGAAGATCATCTCTCCTCAAGAATAGGAGATAGTTTGTGAAGGGATATCAATCGTTACCTCTAGAAATGGATCTGCTTCTTGCGATTCGACTAGTCATGCCCAAAATTTCTCAGTTACCTTTACCGGAACCACAAAGTTATTTAAGCAGTTATTATAGAAAATGTCTGAAAACGACTTTGCAACTATCGCATCAAACCCATAATCCTGCAACGCCCATACTGCATGTTCTCTACTAGATCCACATCAAAAATTTTCTCATGTAAGAAGAATAGCACCTCTATGGGAGTCTTGATTGAGTATAAATTCAGGATTAGGTTTCCCATTCTCCAAGTATCTCCATGCACCAAACACATGCCTTCCTAGTCATTTTTTATCCGTAATACTCAAAAACTTTGCTGGTATAATTTGATCTGTATCCACGTTGTCTCTAAGTAAGGGGACACATGATGATCTTATAGTTGTAACTGACATGTTTTTTTTCAAAGATAAAAGATTTTAGATAAAAGAAATTCATAGAGAAGGCCTTTTATTTTTTTTCTGTACTCTATAATCTCCTGTGTAATGATACCATCAATCATGCAATCATTCTTCTGATTTCTTGTAAGTCTCAAATAATTATATCATATATACTCTTCTCAAGATATCATAAATTATAGGCAATTAGTAATTGAGTGTATACTTCAACACAAGAACCTTGTGAGTTCTCAAGAAATATTGTAAAGTGTTTATCGGATCATTTTTCGTTTCATTCAGCAATATTACTTGGAATAGAAACTGATGCTCTTCTTAATTGAGATGTCAATCAATATATCTCATATTTTGGGAATTTCCTTGTGATTTTATATATTTCACTCACTATTTTTATACTCTTCTTCCAAACAAGTAAATCTTCGAATTTTCATCTATTGGCCATATGTAAGAACTATTAACAATAAAGAATAGACATAATATCTCTTTCCCCTTTCATCTATAGTCTCAAATCACTTTTTCTTTCTTTTATCTTTTTTCTAGCTTCTTTTATCTTTGACATACATCTACCACTTCCCCTGCCAATGCACACGCTGCAGCAGTTGCCGGACTAGCCAAAAAGGTCCTTGATCACGGTCATTGTCTTCACTGAAAGTTTCTATTAGAGGTACTTACACAGTACTTTCATGCAGGAATTTTATCTTCATTCATCGCAAGACATGCACTACAACCTGCCCCTCTAAACTCAAATCAAGCATCTTCAAAAATCTGTTTCAATCACTCTTTTTCTGCCTGTGCCGCGACAGCATGTGATCACGGAACAACTCGAGCTGTCACGTTTGATGCAATTTTTTTGCCTTGTATGATACTCGCAGCCAGACGAAAATCTTCTATTCTTGAGTTGGTACAACTCCCAAAGAACACATAATCTATCTCCTGTCATATGATTGGCTGTCATGGCGTCAATCACATATAGTCCATCGCCTTGATGAAATCACTCTTCTCAGTCTCCGTATCAAAATCAGTTTCTGTTGGAACATGTTGTGAAATACCAATACCCATTCATGGGTTGGTTCCATAGGTAATCATTGGTTCTATTTTGGTCACGTCAATATCTATCACCTGATCAAACTGAGCATCAACATCACTTGGGAGTGTTGATCGATACGCTACAGATTCATCTCGAGCTTCACCTGTTGGTGAGAACTCTCTTCATTCTAGATAGTCAAAAGTCGTCTGATCTGGGGCAATGAGTCCTCCTCTCGCACCAAATTCGATACTCATATTACATATCGTCATTCTCGCTTCCATACTTAGCTCACGAATAGCATCACCTGCGTATTCTACAAAATATCCCGTACCAAACTTAAATCAGTACTCACTAATAAGATACAAGATGAGATCTTTTGAGTACACTCCATCTCACCTTTTTCAGTTAAAGTTGATACGCATAGTTTTTGGTCTTGTCTGGAGCAGACACTGAGTAGCAAGGGTATGACCTACTTCCGATGTTCATATACCAAATGGTATAGCTCCAAAAGCACCATGTGTAGACGTATGACTGTCACCACACACTATCGTCTTTCCTGGATGAGTAAGTCAAAGCTGAGGTCAAATCACATGCACAATCCCCTGCTTCTCATGACCCATTCCATACAGAGTCACACCAAATTCCTCACAGTTTTTATTTAGTGTCTCTACTTGTATACGTCAAAGTTTATCCTTGATAGGAAGATGCTGATCTTTGGTAGGAACATTATGATCAGCTGTCCCTACGGTTCTGTCTATTCTCCACATTGACAATCATTTTTCTCTCAGCATCGTAAATGCTTGTGGAGATGTTACCTCATGGATCAGATGAAGATCGATGTAAAATACATCAGGAAATCATTGCTTAGATTCCACGACATGCGCATCCCACACTTTGTCAATAATTGTTTTTCAAGCCATATTCTGAAAGATAAAAGATAAAAGAATTCAGATAAAAGATTCATATACAGAAGGTCTTTTATCTTTTTTCTGTAGTCTAGAGTCTACTTCCTATACTCACTCTCCACATACAATGTATTATATGCATCTATCAGTGCCTTCAGGGCTGAGATCTCTATATCATTGTCGATACCAACTCATTCGGATATATCACCTCACTCATGTTTTATTCTAATATGAGCAACACTGGTAGCACTCACTGAGGCTGTTTCTGCCTGAGAACTATAATGGTCTACCGATCGTCAGGGTATTTTTTTTGCACATAGTTTTTGAAGAATAGCGAGAGCAGAATCTTTACTATCTGCTTCTTGTTGTACATCAACTTCATCAAAGAACGTACCATGGAGAAACAAAGATGCATGGTCGTGTTGCTTTGCATAATTGAACTCAGTGATTTTTATAGGACTCACAAACTTCAAAAATGCTGCAACCAGTTCTTCATCTGTTACTCACTTATATCTTTCTTTGTTCGTATCTTTCACATACTGAGCAAATTCAGCTCTTTGCTCTTTTGGAAACTCATATCCTGCATCAGTTACTATTTTCATCGCATGATTTCATCAGGAAGAAGGTCAGAAGACCATACTGATTCACTCTTTTCAAACGATCTTTGGATCAAACGGTTGGTAGATAGTTGGGTGTTTCAAGATAGCATTGATGTGACTTCATGCTGTATGTTTTGCTGCATTATCTCACGTAATAGGTCGATGTGGTTGTCTAGGTAACATTCTTTCTCCTATAAAATCTGATGCCTCTTGGAGATGTTCTAGATTGATGTCTGTAGTAATTCACAATAATTCACCATACTGATTAATAATCATCACGACTTGCTCCAAGCTACAGTTTCAAGCTCTCTCTCCGACTCCGTTCATCGTACATTCGATCTGAGTTGCTGGTCCATCCCTTATTCCTAGGATTGAATTCTCAACAGCACATCACATATCATTATGATTATGAACTGATCGTATAATCTCTTTCTCTGGATATTTTTCTTTGATCAACGATGCATGAGTCACCATATGATTCACATAGTAATCAGCTCCCTGTCGTGGATGTGATGCTCAGACAGAATCTGGACAGTTAATAATCGTTGCTCATCATTCGATAGCTGCACAAATAATATCAGTACAGAATCAGAAATTATCACCCATTCTTGAGTATCCTTCAGGACTAAATTCAACAGAGAGTCATGCATCTCTTGCTCTTGCACAGTACTGATGCACTAAAGCTGGAAATTGTGAAAGATCTTTGTCACCAAGTCATGCCTTAATAAGTCATGGATCTACTGGGAAATAGATGTGCATTCTTCATTTTCCATATGCTGATGCAGGAAGAAGACATTCAATTGTTGTATCAACGAGATGCTCTCTTACTTGAGTCAGTCACACTATCATAGGTCAGTCTTTTCCAACCACCTCTATAATTTTTTGCACCCTATCAAACTCATACGCAGAAGCACTTGGAAATCACGCCTCCAACACATCAATATTCAGTTTTGTCGCTATCTGAGCATATTTCACATTATCCTCCAAGCTCATTGCAGCTCCAGGTGACTGCTGACCATCTCTGAGAGTCGTATCGAAAATGTGGATCTTTTTTGGTGTATTGTGTGTCATTACTATCCATATAGATAAAAAATAAAAAAAATCCCCTCTATGCTAGATAGAGAAGATTTGAAAGGGAAAGAAAGAATAGATCTTTTACTTACTCAAAAACTTCTCAGAAGCATCCGAGCAGCAGAAGTAAGTTCAATGTTCTTTTTTGTATCTGTATCATAATTTCACTATAGGGAAGTTTGGGGAAGAATGCAAATGGGATTTTCTCTCGTGAATTCTTTACTTGTCTTCTTCTCAGAGCCACTCTTCATTTTTAATATATGATTCATAATTATATACTTCCCCAAAAATATCAGTCAAAAACGGACATTTTTTTTCTAGAAATTTCTTTCAAGCGTAGACTGGATGTTTTTTGTAATCTTCTGCAATTTCGTCATTATTTCTTACAAATTCA
>CALCME010000027.1 GCA_937965925.1 Candidatus Absconditabacterales bacterium
ATGTAACTAATTCTAATAAATATATATATTTATTAGAATTAGTTAGAAAAATACTATATATTAGAAAAAACTTGGTCTAATTTAGCTTAACCTTGACTATTTTCATCTAATTTCCACCAACTTTACTAATTCCCACCAATTCCACCCTATGCACTACACCCTCCTTAACGACAGCACCTCTTGAGATATACTCTCTAGACTCTTCAAAGCAAGAAACATAGAAGACGATAAGGATTCCTTTCTCAATCCTACCTACAAGGAATATCGATCTTCCCCTGCCAAGCTCAATGATATAAACAAAGCAGTAGATCGTATCATCGAAGCAATAGAAAAAAATGAGAAAATCATGATTTTTGGTGATTATGATGTAGATGGACTGATGTCGAGCTATGTGATCTATACGTTTTTTCGTAAATATCTCGACTATAAAAACATCTCGATCAGACTCCCTCATAGAAAGAAAGATGGATATGGGATCAAATCATATCATATTGATCAGCTCAAAGAACTGTGATGTTCACTCGTCATCACCGTAGATAATGGAATCACCGCCAATGAAGAAGCAGAACATGCCAAGAAAATCGGAGTAGATCTTATTATCACTGATCACCATCACGCCCTTGAACACATACCCGATGCACTTGCCGTGGTCAATCCTCAGATATCTGATCAGATCGACTTCAAAGAAGTATGCTGAGCTACGGTTGCTTGGAAAGTGTGCCTCCATCTTGCAGACAAACTCTCTTTCACCAAAGAACAAAAAATGAATGTTCTCGAAGAGTTTCTTCCGTTTGTAGGTATTGCTACTGTAGCCGATTGTATGCCCCTGATCAAGGAAAATAGACTCATCGTAAAAAAAACCCTCGAGTTTATGAATACCCGTAGATCAGAACTCGCCTCGAGTCTCCAATGATTTTTGAATTATCTTGATATAAAAGAAGTAGATGCGTACCATTTTGGATTTATGATCGGACCGAGACTCAATGCTAGTGGAAGAATTTGAGATGCGACAGATGGACTCAAATGTCTCTTGTGTCATGATCAAAGCAAACAACTTGCTCTTCTGGATCATCTCGATGCTCAGAATGAAAAAAGAAAACTCACGCAAGATACCATGTACCAGACTGCACTAGAACTCGCTGACAATGATGGTCGCATTATCACTGCTGCTCACGAAGATTTTCATGCTGGAATTGTCTGAATAGTTGCAGGAAGACTGACTGAAAAATTCTATAAACCATCTGTTATACTTGAAATCAACAAAGAAAAAGGAATTGCTACAGGAAGTCTGAGATGACCAGATTACTTCAATATCGTTGAAATGCATCAAGACGCAGATTCACTTCTAGAAAGATACGGGTGACATGAACAAGCATGATGACTGACAGCTAAGATTGAAAATGTGGAGAAATTATTCGAAAGATTTCAAGCATATTGTACCGAAAAAGTAAAAGAAACTCCGATCAAGAAAATGATAATTGATACGCATCTTGCAGAAGAAGATCTTTCAGATGAATTGTATTCTGAATTATCAATTCTGTGACCATATGGTATATGACACCCAGAACCTGCTTTTTTGATGCAACATGTTGTGATTACACATATAGACATCATATGAAAAAAAGAACGTAAGCATCTAAAGTTACATGCAACTATGTGATGATCATCATTTCATATCATGCAACGAGGGAAGTGAGATGAAGCGTGATCTATACAAAAAAATACACCACTCCATCTCATTTGAAAAATAAAAAAAGATAGTCGGAATGGATGATGGTATATTGATGGAGAAGTGTTCAAAATAGAGGACGAATAACGAACCCACCTTGCGATAAATTACTCTTACAGTAGTCTTATCTACTTCTTGAATTCTCTTGACAAGCATAGTACCTTTCATATACATAATTTTGTTGAGAAAATTTTTTATGTTTCTAAAATATCTAGAGAAAAATGAGCAACAAAACTCTCGTAATATTAAAACCAGACTGTATCCAAAGAGGACTAACTGGTGAAATAACAGCTAGATTTGAAAAAAAATGATTTAAACTTGTAGCAAGCAAAATGGAAGTTCTTTCTGAAGAAATCCTAAAGGAACATTATGCACATATAGCTGACAAACCATTTTTTCCAGGATTAGTTTCATATCTTAGATCATCTCCTGTAATTATTCAAATTCGAGAATGCACATGAATTGTACCTATGGTAAGACAAATGATCTGAGTGACAAATGCTGCTGAAGCTGCTCCAGGAACTATCAGATGAGATTTTGCACTAAGCATATGAGCAAATATCATACATGCTTCTGAAAATGAACAAGAAGCAGGAGAAGAGATTGTTAGATTTTTCTGAGAAGGAAAATCATTTGACTACAAAAGATGTGATGAAGGACTTATATACTGATAATCACATACATATATAGAATTCTAAATATTACTTATATAGCTATAGCATATTCATTTAACACCTAAATATATTATCATGAAAACATGAATCCACCCAGGTTACAATACTGGGGATGACGCAACTAAAGTAGTATGTATCTGTGGACATACGTTCACTGTTAACTCTACTGTCGCTTGACCTATCAAACTTGAAAACTGTCCAAACTGTCACCCAACCTATACAGGTAAGGAACAAAAGATTGTTGTTAAGGGACGTATGGAAAAATTCCTCGAGAAGCAGAAAAGAATTGATGCTATGAAAAAAGCAGCATAGTAGTGAAAATAGACAAATTAGTGGTAATTAGATGAATGAGTAATCTAGTATAGACTCATTCATCTACTGTATCTCATTTATCTAACTCGTCTATTCATGAGAGACCCTCTCCTACGTAATTATATAGATTCTGAACACATATATGAAATTATGTGACACAGTATTTGGATATATATAGAAATTGCTGCCAAGTATTGTGTTCTTCTTCTTCTTGCTGGAGTAAGCTATGTTTATTTGGTCTGACCACTTTGAATACAGCGAATTCAACGAGTTCGAGCATTTGTATGAATGAGTATCTACCTCAAGTGCTTATATGATATTTTTGATGAATATCTTGATGTACTTTTGATTACAGAACAGTGACTTATTCATTTTCAATGGGATGGGTTTTGGTCACACAGATCTGAGATCCTTCAACGAGTTTCTATCGAAGCAGTAAGTGATCATCAAAATTCATTTCGAGACTCTCTCGTTAAGAAATGAGATGTAACCATAAAACTTGAAGACAATGTTACCAAATTTAACAATATAGAGAACCCATCACAAGTAACTTCAAAAATCATCTGATATAAAGAGAAGATCCTATGAAGAATGAACTACTATGAAAACGAAGTAGCAGTAGCTCAAACATCAGCAGATGTAAACGACAAGTATAAGATATTAGTTGAAGCACTTGGTGAGGTTGTTAATGAGTATGTTGAGAAGAAAAACAATACTGATGGTATGTATTATTAGATAATAATATGAAAGATGTTCTTGAAGAAAACAATTCAGAAATATATTAAAAGAAATCTTATAGTCAAAAGGGGACAGATTAAAGGATTTTATGGATATTGATATGATAGACATCTAATAATTCCATTACTAATATTCTTCTTTATCTGTGTATCATTCTTTCTTCTTACTGAAAGTATCTATATTGAGATTTGATCAACAGTAGTATTTATATGTGGATTCATATTATTCCTGTATATCGAATATCGTCTTGAATTTGGATATAAATCTGAAGAAAAAAGCGAACCTAGTAATGAAATAATTTAGCTTCTATATGTAGTAGAATTTCATACTTAAACAGATATTGGGATAAAAGAAGAAATTGATATAAGTATTGATATATACGTTCTTGATATCATTTTGCCACATATATAAAATTTTCAATCTTATGTCTTTGGGGATATATACAGAGCCTAGATTAGTTAGTAATTGAATATGTATAACTTTTTTCTTATGAACCTTCTTATATACATATGTAGAAACAGTACATCTATTCAGAAAATGAAATGAGAAAAAACTACATAAGGTCTATGAATCATTTAGATTGAATATATAGAATAGATGGTTAGAATTAATGAGTTAATTAAGGATTATCGAAAAAAAGATTCTCTTTTAAGAAAAGGAGGGCAAGGTAATTGATATGATTCTCTGCTTAATGGTCTTTTCATTGTAACATTATTTATTCTCTGTATAGGTTTCATATATACAAATAATCTATTAGTTGAGATTATAATAATAGTAGCTATAGTAAGTTGCATATTCTTATACTTATATATTCAAACATGATCAATTCTTTGACGAGAAAAATCAAAACATGAAAGAGAATTAGAGAAAATTAAAAAAGATATTAAGATAAAAAAAAACATTGAAAAAACAAAAAAACGAGTAAAAGACAATCTTTAATTACTAAAACATACACACGTTATGAAATGAGTTATTAGCTCTATTAGAGGTATTGTTATCGATATGAAATTCGATGGTCAAATACCAAACATCTATGATGCAGTTCAAGTTCTTGCAAAAAATTCTGCCTGAGACGATGTAGTTATTGAAGTACTTCAACAGCTTGAAGACGGATATGTGAGATGAATTGCTATGCATACAACTGATGGTCTCAAAAGATGAGATAAGGTAGAATGAACTGGATCCCCAATTAAAGTTCCTGTTTGACCAGAAGTCCTTGGTCATATCTTTAATGTAATGGGAGAAACTATTGATGACACTCCTGCAATCAAAGGAACTGATCAACGACCAATCCACCGTAAAGCCCCTAAGTTTACAGAACTAAGTACAAAAGCTGAAGTTCTTGTTACTGGTATTAAGGTAGTAGATCTTCTTGCTCCGGTATTAAAATGATGAAAAGTGTGACTTTTCTGATGAGCCTGAGTAGGAAAAACTGTAACGATTCAAGAGTTGATCAATAATATTGCGAAAGCTCATGATTGAGTATCAGTATTTTGTGGGGTATGAGAAAGAACAAGAGAAGGAAATGATCTCTATCACGAAATGCTCGAAGCATGAGTAATGGATAAAACTGCCATGGTGTTCGGTCAGATGAACGAACCTCCTGGACCAAGGGCAAGAGTTGCTCTCTCAGGATTGACAATGGCTGAGTACTTCAGAGATGTTGAGCAAAAAGATGTGTTATGTTTTATTGACAATATCTTTAGGTTTACACAAGCTGGTGCTGAGGTGTCTGCTCTACTAGGACGTATTCCATCTGCTGTATGATACCAACCAACACTTACAAGTGAAATGGGATCGTTACAAGAGCGTATTACTTCTACGAATAAAGGATCAATTACTTCTTTCCAAGCGGTATATGTTCCTGCTGATGATCTAACAGATCCAGCTCCTGCAAATACCTTTGCCCATCTTGATAGTACGATTGTACTAAATAGAGCAATTGCTGCTAAGGGTATCTACCCAGCTGTAGATCCTCTTGATAGTACATCTACAGTACTGAGTGCTGATATTATTGGAGATGAACATTACGCGGTAGCAAAAGCAGTACAAGAAACACTCCAGAGATATAAAGAACTTCAAGATATCATTGCTATTCTAGGAATGGAAGAACTTAGTCATGAAGATAAATTGGCTGTATATAGAGCAAGAAAGATCGAAAAGTTCTTCTCACAACCTTTCCATGTTGCTGAGCAATTTACTGGTACGCCAGGGACATTTGTAGATCTTCCAGATACTATTAGATCATTCAAAAAACTTATTGATGGTGAATGTGATCATATTCCTGAGTCATGTTTCATGTACAAATGAAGCATCGATGAAGTATTTGCAAAATTTGAAAAGGATCAAGAAGAAGAAAAGAAATAAATTGCATACCTCTACAAACTATAGTGCTAAAAAACCAAACAATATGTTTGGTTTTTTTTTATGATTGTAAACGATATATATCACTTTTTTTTCATACACGGATGTGTATATATGAGCATTGTACTTTTATATATATTTAAATATATGAATCCCTTTTCTCTCTTACGAATTGAAATAATTAAACGTCCTATATTCAATCTCTTGCTTCTCTTGATTGCTCTATTTTGATGAAATCTATGATGGGCAGTGATTGTACTTACGTTGCTAATAAGGTGAATGCTCTGGAAGAATTCTGCAGCAGCAACAAATATGCAGGCTTGAATGAAAGATCTTCAACCAAAGATGCAGGAAATTCAAGAAAAGTATAAAGATGATCCAGAACGTATGTCCAAAGAGATGATGAATCTGTGGAAAGGATGAGGTAATAACCCACTGAAAGGGTGTGTCACGATGCTTATTCAGATTCCAGTATTCTTATGACTCTTCTATAACGTTAAAGATATAGCTGAGGGAAAGATATCTTCTACCGCATATAGTTTTCTAGAAAACCTTCCAGTAGATTTGAGTAATCTTGATACAATGTTTCTAGGAATAGATCTTCTTACTCCATGAAATATTATTCTAACTGTACTTGCTTGAGTTCTTATGTATGGACAGATGCAAATCATGACTGCTCTTAGAGGGAAACAAGCAACACCAAATATGTGAGCATTATCTGGGGCCTTATGAGGAGGAAAAGATGCACCTGATATGTGAAAAATGATGTGAATGATGAACTACTTTATGGTAATAATGATGGCATGATTTGTATGGACCATGCCTTCTTGAGTAGGTCTCTACATCGTTACTACTACTCTCTTCTGAGTTCTTCAACAAGTATACCAACAACGACCGCTTGTAAAAGTTAAACTACAACTCCTAGCATGATGATGAAAAAAAACGACAAGCGATGGGGAACCAATACCTGAAATCATAGAACCATAAGAAAAACAGCGTATTGAGATATTCTAGAGATAGAGATGAAAATAGAGATAAACTAATCACTAATTCTGTCACTCTTCTTTCATAAAAAAGCACATTAGACATACTATACATACTATTATCAAAAAAACACTTCCAGCGGGAGGTGTTTTTTTGATATTTTTGATTTATAACAGGTCTATTGATAGACTTAGAATCAAAGAAAGTATAAGAACGAACGTTAACTTTCCCCTTTTACCTTTTTCCTCACGCCAATGTTTGAATCAATTAGTAAATGACTATCTTCAATAACAAAATCAACAACGTCTACAGCAAAGAAATGATTTTCTGCAACATCAAAAGCAGTATCAACGGTAACTTCACCACTAAGTGATATGACAAAAAATATGACAAAACATCTACCGTTCATGGGGGATGAAGATATTTGGGAAAAAGTAGAATCGAGGGTCCAGATTGATCTTTTCAGAAGCGAAATACAGAAACTCGAAAGATGATTCATAGCATCTGTTAAAAAAGCAAAGATTCCTGCAACAAAGATTACTGCAATAAAAACAGCACTCAATCAAATGAAAGCACTTCTTGATAAAGAATGAACATATAATGAGGTGACGATGTGATATATCGAAGCATTTCGTAGCTGGAACCAATCACTTGGCAGTAAAATAATGACAGAGTATACAGATTGAACTCGATCTGCTCAGAAAAGAATAACACTTACATCAGGACAATTTGAATCAATAAAAGAACTTTTGAGTTCTTTTGAAGAATCAATTTTCTCTAAACAAAAAACCTGTCAAAATATTTCAGATTCGTTAACTGTTAAACATAAAAAAACGTTTGATGCAAAAAAAACACGTAATGATCGATCAGCATCAAACAAAGAAAAAATCGATACACTTATAGAGAGTAAATTTGATCTAGTTACCTCACAGAAAAAGCTCTGATACCTTATTCTTGAATTAGAAAGACTGTATGTGAAGCAAGTAAAACACAGTAATTCTATTACGAAGACAAAAATTGAAGATCTTCTAAATACAAAAATACCAGCTCAAAAAACGACATCTGTAGATATGTGATCTCACATTTCAGAAACAGAGAAAACACTGACGAGTAACCGCGAGAAAACACTTGCTGAAATACAAACATGGCTAGACTCACTCCTGCCTTGGTATAAAGGAAATACAGAAAACACAAAAAAACGCCTTGTTTGAATAAAGAAATCACAGACTGCTGACAAGAAAAAAGTAGATGTGACTATAAAGAAACAACTCCAACTAAGCAAAAAAATAGAAGCTTCACTCAAAAGTCCATATACAGGACATGAAGTTACAAAAAAAACTATCGATGATGAAGCACATCACTGAGATATCATTCAAGAGACAATATATACTTCATTGTCAAATGAATATACATCATATGCATTATCAAACAAAGATAGCAGTATTACTACATCGATCTACCAAGAACGCATCAATCGTGCATATGATATCATTCTTATCAATAAAGAACTTGCGTTGCAGACTGGCTTAATCAATCGTATTAATAAAAAGCAATTAGCTGCTTTGGAAAAAGGAAAGAAATATCTAGAAGGGGTAATGAAGAAACATAAAGCACCTGCAAGTGATCTTAAGAAGCGGTATACAAACGAAATAAAAACAACTCAAGCACTTGTCGATCAGTATCAAACGACAAAAAAAGACTTAGAACAAAAAAATGAAGACCATAAAGCTCATATTACTGAACTCAAAAAACTTATAAAAATAGAACAAAATCGTCAAGGATCATTATTAACATGAGCTCAATCCTGAGTGTATTCTTCAATGTCTATATATTTAAGTACATTGTCTAAAGATACGTCTCTTCATCTAAAATCACTTTCAAAGAAAAGAAAACAAATCGAATGAGAAATAAAGAAAACAAACCTTCATCTAAAAGATGCTCAAGAAACAGCGAAAACACTCCAAGATAAGAAAAGAGAAAAAGCTGTACATATCTTAGAAAAAAAACTCCATGACCAAGAACTCCTCCTGGAACATGTATTACATCATATTGAGCATGAAGAAGAGTATATTTTAGATATTACAGAAAAATCGAAAGATCACTCAAGCCAAGCTTCTACGCTGGAAAAGAAATCTAAAAAGTCTTTGGAAAAAGTGAAGACTGGAGAGAAAGAAGTGAAGAAAATGAAGTTTGGGAAAAAAGTTGGATAGTTACAATGTATGAAAGGACTTATTCATTACTCTGGTGAGTATCAATTACTACCTTTTCACATCCCACATACCCCTCTCATCCTCACAACTGAGTCACAACCATCAGATCGTTCTCTTCTGGTGTTTTTTGTTTTACATCTATCTCCAGATGCTGTTCTAGGTAGGAAACTAGTGCATGTGCTGATTCAGCTCATGCATCAATAAAAGGAATATCAGTTCACACGATTTGACGGAGTTGATCTTCTATCAATGGATAATGCGTACATCATAACACAATTACATCATGATCAGATAGAGTAATATCTGAGAATATCTCTCATAGTTTTTCATGTAACGCACTTCATGTTTGTCAGGTTTCGATCAAACTTACCACTCATTCTCATACAACTCATGTCCACATACAACTCATATCTGGATATCTTTTCTTCATCACACTCGAATAAATGTTCCCATCAATCGTTGCCTGAGTTGCAAACAACAAAGGTTGACGATATCATCATCTGATCACAGCTTCTACACCAGGAACAGTTACTGAAAGCACTTTTTTCTCCGGATAAAGCTCCTGTCGAGACCTAATTGCAGCTGCACTCGCAGTATTACATGCGAGTATAACCAGGACACATCCTTGATCGAACATCCACTCTATACACTCAAATGTACGATCATGTATCCATAAGGTCTCTCTTCACCCGTAAGGAACATATTTTGTATCACCAAGATACAAAAATTTTGCTTGAGGAAGTTCTTTTTGTAGATATTGTAGAGTGAGCATACCTCACATTCAACTATCAAACACTCAAATCATAGAAAGATGTAAGACTAAAGCCGGAAGCTTTAGCTTCGGTTGTCTACTAAGATAATGAAATTTGAATTGAAATCACTACTAATAGAAAAAACTAAGAGAAAGAATCGTTTTAATTGATATTTCAGCATATGAACATAGCAATACTAGGATATTGATCAGAATGAACCTCTACATATAGATTCCTTACAAGTAAAAAGTGAATATCACCAGCAGATATCACGATTTTAGATAAAAATCAGAGCATAACTCCCCCACAATGAGCAAACATTAGCCTAGGAGAATGATATCTGACTAGAATAAGCTCTTTTGATGAGATTTGGAGAAGTCCCTGATTTACTAATCATAAACTAGAAGAAAAACTAGGAACAGAAATATTTCAGTCAATCTTACCAAAACTTATCTCTCAGACTTCATATTTCTTCCAACACTACTCTTGAACTACTGTTGCGGTAACGTGAACAAAAGGAAAATCAACGACAGTCTCATTTTTACAAACATTGCTTTC
>CALCME010000028.1 GCA_937965925.1 Candidatus Absconditabacterales bacterium
GAACCAGAAACAGTAGTGGAAAACGTTGAAGAAATAGATATGCCAATACCAGAGCGTATAGAAATACTCATAAAAGAAGAACCAATCTTTGAAGCTCCCCCTCTGCCTGTCCCATTAGGATTACCAATTATTCTTCCTCAAACAGGAGTGAGTATGTAGTTCTGAAAATGGTAGTGTTAAGTAGGAGTAGTTGCATTATTACAAAAATATAAGTCTATCAATCTTTGATAGACTTTTCCCTATTAAAACTAGTATAGTAGAAATAGAACAAATTATTGACGTCAATCAAAAACATGACATAGATGGTTCATAAAATAAATAGGTATGATACATTGACGTCTTGTATAGCGCCTATATTCATTAGACTGGCGGTTACGTAAAGCATGTCGTAAATTCTGATCAAGAATGACAACCTCTAGGAGTCAGATGAAGAAATAAATTCTCTTCGTTTTTTATGATGTTTTGGATGAGCTTGTACCTTCTCATGATGATTGAGATTTACCTTTTGGTAATGATATAAATACAATAATTTGATGTTATCTTCTCTGATGAAGACTCCTTAGGGTGAGATGACCTTGAAGAGAAGCCATCTTATTAAGAAAAGATATTGCTATAGTTTGCAAAAACAATAAAAGAACAGGTGTTCTTTATTGTTTTTTTTGTATCAGCATGACAAAGCAAAATAACTTCCCTCAATACCTTAGCAGATTTCAGCAGTACTTCTTCAAGTATCGCACGATACCAACGATGGAAAAGAGTAGAGAGATACTCTGATTTGGATCTCTGTCCTCAGTACACAACTTCTATAGTAATATGATCGAGTATTGATTTCTGAAGATAGAATGATCCGACTATACAGCAACGTCCTTGCTGTGATCAATTCCTTTTTATGAGTTTATCCAGGCATGATTTCCTAGTCCTGCGACAGATGAGCTGAAGCAAGATATGAGACTAGAAGAGTACCTTATCGAGAAGCCAATAGTAACGATCTTTGTGAAAGTAAAAGGGATGAGCATGAGAGATGCAGGAATCCTAGATGGAGATGCGGTGATCGTAGAAAAATGAAGAACAGTGCATGAGGGCGATATCGTCGTGGCTATCGTTGATAATGAGTACACACTCAAGTATTACCATAAGGAGAATGGGAAAGCATACCTTGCTCCTGCTAATGATGAATTTGAGAATATCTATCCGACCGAGAGTCTGGAGATTTTTGGTGTGGTGGTGTGATCTTTTAGAAAGTATCTGTAGATTATGTTCCCTCCCTCCAAGCAAGTACGATGACTCGTAGACTGTGATAGTTTCTACGCTAGCTGTGAAGTCTATCTTAACCCTAAGCTGAAGTGACTCCCCGTGTGTATCTGAGGCGATATCGTCATAGCGAGAAGCTATGAAGCGAAACCGTATGGGATCAAGGTCGGAACTCCTGTTCGAGAAGCGAAAAAGATGCTTCCAAGCAATGCAGTTTTTTTGAAACCACATATGACGAAGTATGGTCAAATTTCTGCTCAGCTCATGTCCTACTTGAGTGAAAAATGTAGCCAAGTAGAGGTGTTTAGTATAGATGAGGCGTTTTTTGAAATCAGTGGATACGATACGATGTACAATATGAGCTACGAAAGGATCGCTCGTGCCATGAAACATGACATCAAGAAAAAGATATGAATACCTGTCAGTATATGACTATGACCAACAAGACTGTTAGGAAAAATGTTTGCTGAGATATACAAGCCGTTTTGAGAGTGTGTTGCGCTTTCTCCCGGAAGGATAGACTATGAACTGCAACGTTTGCCTGTTGCTGATATTCCTTTTGTCTGACCACAGACACAGAAGAAGCTCCACTCCACCTGTAAGAGTGCCTATGATTTCAAGGTACTAAGCTATGAGTATGTCAGAGATCTTCTTGGAAAGAACTGATTGAAGGTATGGTTCGAGATGAATAATATCAATGCTATGATGCTAGGGAAGAGTGAAAAGCCGAAATCTATAAACAGAACCAGATCATTCAATCCACACTTCACTACAAAGAAGCATGAGGTACGATCCAGACTCTTGGATAATATAGATAAGGCATGTGAGCATTTGATGGATGTAAAGATGTCTACCAGGTATCTTACTATACATTTTAGAACAAAAGATTTTGTAAGGTTTGGGTACGATATGAAGCTACCGTATCATACCAATGATAAACTCCTGATCACAAAGCTAGCAAGAGAACTCTTTGAGAAGATTACGTTTGGAGATGTTGTTTTTAGAACAACTGGGATCTATTTATGAGAACTTACCTCTAGTAGATATCTCCAGTGATCCTTGTTTGAAGACACGAGCAAAGCAGACAATCACAAATCACTCAACACCGTGATCCATTCGATAAACAAAAAGCGATGAAGGTGATCGATCAGACTGGGAGAAGCGAAACCGAGGAGGAAGAAGAATGAGTTATTTGAATTGGAGGTGTAGTCTGTATAGATATAGTAAATTAATATAGAATTTAGACATAATTTACTACGTAGTCTATCGCCGTAAGTGCAATTATGAACTTCTATTTTGTCTAAACGTAAGAGTACTCAAAACGTCTAAATTCAAATGCGATATACTATATACAAAAATCAGAATTGATAAATAGATAGACTCGTGTAGTATGGTAGTCAACTTGTTCATTACGATGAGTTATATTGAATTAATGGAACTGAAGAGTTTACATTTTAGATATTCTTACTGATTAACTCTCTATGCGTCTTATTGCATCAGCTCTGCCAGCAGAATTACGTGTTGCCAAAGAGATTTTTGAGAAGAAGCAAACATTCTTCTTACATACGTGAATGTGAAACTATAAAACGATCTATTCGTTGATGAATTTTTTGGAAGCTCATTCTGACGTGACTGAAGTTATTTTTGTTGGTATCTGTGGGCGATGTGTAGGTGAGGAATGAACAAATAAAGATAAAGAACTTTGTATACAGATTGCTAATGTCGTGAATGCTCATACGGGAAAAGAAATTATTGTGCCTGTAGTGAAGCCTCTTGCTCCACTGAAGACGATCCTTTCATCTGAGGCTCCTGTTCACTCTCTTGTAGACATGAAATGACATGCG
>CALCME010000029.1 GCA_937965925.1 Candidatus Absconditabacterales bacterium
TGCTCTAAATCCTTTCTCTTTTGCTCTCTCATCAACATTTTTTTCATATATATTTTTTTTGCATACACTCTATTCGTATAACCAATCACTTTTAAAAATCATATAAGAAATATAAATCATCACAAGATAATAGGAACATCCGTTATTAACAGTTCAAATAAAAAAAGCACTCCAGATCAGTCATTTCAACATGTTCGATGAGTTGAGTCTTTCTGCTCACTGAGCACAGAAAAAAACTCTTTTATCGACATACATATGACGATTATAAACAATCAAATTAGCATTAAATTGAAGTCCCGATTTTTAAATGTCATAAATTTAGGTAATTCCATCTTATTCAACAAGTCAGAGAATAAAATCTAACTAATCAACTCCAACAGATCAACATTCTGTTCCAAGATATCTTGCGATGATCTATGAATGTCTTTTGCAGGCTTGAGTGACATAAGTTGGTCGTATGATTTTCGATCGTACGATTTTATTTCTTTTTTGTTACTCGTCAAAATCCCTCATGTATATTTCGCAAAATACCAAAGTTCAAGCTTCTTCACTTGTCTTTGAAGTTGTGGTGAAAAATATTCAACTTCATGAATACTAATAGGCAATGGATGCATCATGATTGCCTGATCATTGGTCGAATTCATCGCACCAAGCACCTGTATCTGTATATCAAATTCTTCGAATAGTTCTCTTTTTAGAGCTCTTGTAAACGTTTCTCCCTGCTCAAGATGACCTCAAGGAAGGACCCACACGTCTGATCACACATGTTTCACCATCAAGAAGTGTCCATGAGAATTCATCACGAATCCACGAACTACTGTTGTCATTTCCATCTGGTACGATTTAGTAAAGGAGTAAATTTTCTCTCACAAAACTAATTCTACAGGAAAAAAACAAAAAAAGGAAATGTAGACGACAAATTTGTTTGAGAAGACATGCATTATACCAGATAGTATATATAATATATCACACAGGCGAGTTGTGTTCACAATCGTACAGAAAATCGTACTATAGGTATACTTATTTTTACCTTCAACATTACGTACAAGTATGATAATCAAAATTATGAAACAGGCATTCTTTATAGTAGTTGGAATATTTCTCACGAGTCACATTGCCTTATGAGCATTCCAAAGTAAACATACGAGATTAGATACTGCAGTATCCACGTCGCTTGAGAAGACCATTGACGCATTTTATCTCCCACTTGTAAAAAAGAAATCTAAGGTAACGCTCGTTGAAACTCGAGCAGACAAACGTAATACAATTGTATGATTTATAAATACCTCATCACTTACTCCAGAAGTATTCTATGCACTTGAGTATCTCGTCTATCTTATGGATCAAACGATCGATGATTTAATGAAAGAACTCTCAGTAAACCAACAAACACCTGTAAATAACGCAGATAACACGACAGTTACAACAAAACAAGTTACAACAACGACCGTTGTTCCAATACCTCAACCCGTTCCAACCACTACTAGCTCTCAGACACAAACACCCCCAGAGACAACTCCAACAAGCAGTTCTGAAACAGAAACAACTCCTGTATGATCGAACACTACTCCAGAAATTGTACAAAACAGGTCGGCACCGGACATCATTCCTACGAGATATTATGCATGAAACAAAACGATTCTTGCATGAACAACATCTGAAGCAATTTCCAAAATTGAACTAATTGCTAGATATGAAGAAATTCTTCTCCAAGATCTTCTTATCAAAAGTAACGCAGCATGATTCGAACGTGCAATCAAGGAGGTTCACCTGTATGATAGCGAGGGGTATCTTATAGCTACAGAAAGAGTCTCGTCATCGTTCGTGACATTTAATGATATTGATCTCGTTCTCCCAGAATGACAATCAAATCTGTATGTATGAGTAACTACACAACCCGTATGATATCAAGAAATTGGACCTCAATTCTTCTCATTTAGTCTCACTACATCTATCACCGAGTCGAAATGAATAACATCTTGAACCACTCCAGCAATGTCACTTTCAAGTAGTTCTGATACCTATACGATAGTTCCTGTTGCAATAGAGAATGTAGATATCGTTGATGCCTTTAAAAATCGTATCGTAGACAAAAGACTTTTTGCATGAGAATCTAACTTATGAATCATTGTCATATCTACATCTGCATCTACATCTACAACACATTCAGGATCACCTGCTCATATTGAATTAGAAACAATTGCAGTAGCCCCTCAAGACTATACCGTTGTAAATAACATAGCTTCAACACTCAAACTTAAACGCGTTAATGGAACGTGAAATGAGATCAATGGAACCCTTCAAACTGATTGAACAGTTCTCTTTGATATGTCGCTTTTATGATCAGAAGCAATTATTGAGAATGGAACTGAAGAATGATTTATCATTATTTGAGATGTTGCTCTAGACTGATCAAATAACAATGAAGCAGTACGTATAGATCTAGTAGACACAAATACGTGATGAATCGTCTATCGTACGACTGATACAAATAGTAATTCTATCTCTACGCTCAATCTTAGATACACAGATCACGATGGGATTAAAATAACAGAATAGTCGTCTTGATCCACATGACGTCAAATATGGAGAAACATAGAGCAAGAAAAAAAACATCTCTCAGACTGAGAGATGTTTTTTTAAATTTAGTTTTTCTTAGGTTTCTTACTGGAGGAAAGATTATCCGATTTCCATCACCTGATCGATCAGTCCTGGCTCTATCTCGTCATGAATATATCTTCCTATAGGTCTCGCTCATAGTTGTGGATCATATATTTCATCTATAATTTTTGAGATCTTCTTTGGTCAGAATGATGGAAATTTCAATCATTTTTTCTGCTTCCACGTTGTAATAAACTCCTTAAATTCTTTTTTGAAAATTTTCTGAAGTACTTCTTTACTAAGCGGTTTGAAGACAATCATACTTGAAAGTCTATTCATAAGTTCTGGAGAAAGAAATTCTTTCACTTCTCCCATAACTCTTTCCTTCACAACACTGAAATCTTCGTCACTCATTTCTTTATGAATCGTGTTATCGATAGTTCATCAATGTTCTCTCATATGATCAAATCAGATCGTTACTTGCTTGTGTCAGAACTCTTCTGCTCCAAGATTTGACGTCATGATAATTATCGTATTCTTGAAGTCTATTCGTCTTCCTTTGTTATCTTTTACATGTCCTTCATCTAAGATTTGAAGCATAATGTTTAACACATCTGGTGAAGCTTTTTCAATCTCATCAAACAGTACCACACTATACGGTTTTCTTCTCACTTGCTCAGTAAGCATTCATCACTCATCATATCAAACATATCATGGTGCAGATCAGATTAACTTAGAAACACTAGATTTCTCCATAAGTTCAGACATATCTACCCTAATCAAGGCCTTAGGATCAG
>CALCME010000030.1 GCA_937965925.1 Candidatus Absconditabacterales bacterium
AGGGAAAATAAGTGATGGAGTGATATGTACATAGCATCATGGATAGAGTACTTTTCCTGCACCATATATTTCATGCAATATCGAAAATAATCATATGGACGTGTAGTCTTTGTCTAGATTGTATTTCTTATACAGATGGAGCATGAGTATATATGAGAGAGATAAATATTTTGCTTGATCTAATCTATTTTTTGACTTACTCTTTGTTCATTTCAAGACCCTTTCTACTTTCCAATAACACTCACCTTTGGACGAACTGGTCATATCTCATTCGCTTCAAAAGCAAGAGTAATCTCTTCTAACAATTGATGAGAAGTTTGAAAATAATCAGGAAGATCCACTCGACATCTGATACATAAGGCACGAGTCTTGTCTCCAAGTGACTCTACTCAGACGAATATTTCTTTCGTCTTCTTTACTTTCTCGTTTTTCATAAGGACGTCTTGAATGAGTGATTTTACTTTGTGTAGTTCACTGTCATATGAGACATGTACCGTATATTCTATCATTCTTGATGAGTGAACCGAGAAGTTCCTCACGATATTGTTAGCAAGCTTCCCGTTTGGTATGGTTATTTGTTGATTTTGTGGAGAGTCTAGGATTGTATATAAGACATTGATTGAGGTGACAGTTCATTCCTCCCCTTGTGCTTGGATGTAGTCACAGATATTGAATGGCTTGAATATCAAAATCAAGAGTCATCATGCTACATTTGAGAGACTTCACTGGAGTGCTAATCAGATCGCTATTCATGCTGTTCATAGTGCTGCAATCAAAGACGTTGATTCGAGTCAGAGCAATGAAGTAACGGGAATAAGAAGAACAACTTTTAGAAAAATTCATAGAAATGAGAGAAGAAAATTTCTCACTGAGATGTCTTGAATTGCGTGAGTAAGTGGACTTCTTGCTCGTTTAAGAATCCATTTGATCACTGTCCATCAGACGATCAGTCGTATGATCGAGAGGATAATATTTCCAGAATAGGTAAGTATTAGAGGGAGAAATTGATCTATGTAGGTTGAGAGTTGTACGTTCATGTCAATGAATTGATGCTGTTAAAGTATATATGTTGCAAGTGCATCTCCTTATGTAAATAATTTTCTCCAGTTCTTTATGCTACCAAGAAAGTCAATTTCTCATCTTGCTATTTCTTTGTCTAGTATATTTGGATTCCACCATTGTAATGCCTCGACTTTTCATTCTTCTTTTGTGAAGCTCTCTATTGGGAGATCACATGTAGAGAGAAACCATTGGACGAAATATTCGTTTTTCTTGTTGGAGAAAACATGAGGACCTTTTATAAGGTCTTCTTCTGTCAGTGTAATTCCTATCTCTTCAGGTATCTCATGGAGAATATTTTCAAGATAGGTCTCATCTCACTCAACCGTTCCTGCGACTGCAGGACCTCGATATCCTGGTGAATGTTTCTTAGTTAATCCCCTCTGAGCAAGAAGAATATCTCAGTGATTATTGGTGATTCGACATGCTGAAACACGATGTATATCATTATCTTGAATCTGAGAACGTTCTTTGTGTCAGATGATTGTATCGTTTCTATCTACGATGGGGACGAGTACCATATAGTGTATGAGTAGCTAAATTGATTACTTTCTTTGTATACATATATGAATTCTTTTATCTACGTACATATCTATGAACGATCTTGTTTCTCTTTTTACCTTAACTGAACCTTAAACGCACCTTGCTATCTTGATTTCCAACCCGTATACTTATAGTAATAGTTATTTTGTAACTATGATTTACTTCTTATATATATATACAAAAATGAAAAAATTCACAATGATGTGACTTGCATGAGTATTTCTCTTCTCTAGTATGACTATGGGTATGACAAGAGTTGCTCCAGCAGAAATAGTTCTAGATGCTACAGAATTAGAACAAGCATTTGATGATCAATCACTGACCTCTATTTTACAAGAACTATTCTCGCCTGAAGAATTTAGTTCGATCAGTACAGCAGTAACAACACCAGAATTTTTCGAAGCTGATTTGGAGATAGCAATTGCAGACAAGGATTTTCCAAAATTCCAACTACTCGTAGAATCAGCAAGAAATTATAATAAAAAACAGAAAATCGCATGAAATCCTCTTTCTGAAGGTGCTGTTACTAGTTATATTTTCAAGAAATTAAACAAAGATATTGCTATCAAAGAAAGATTTGACAATCTTGTTGAGTTTTACGAAACGAAATGAGTCTTACCTACTTCTGAAGAAGTAACTCTACTATGAAAGGAGAAACGTGCTGAAAATTGACTTTCTATAAGGCAAGAAGGTATTGTCTATAGTGTTGTAAAAAATGTGAATGATGTGTCTATTTCTACAGCACTTGATAAAATTGAAGCTGCATTTGATATATACCAAAATTCAGGAATGGAAGAAGATCAGTTATCTCTTATTTTTGGTCTCATTGAATGAATCAGAGAGGTAGCAGAAACTGTGTATGGTGAAGTGGATATGACAGTCGTTGATACTCCAAGTTATGAAGTATGTGATGTAATGTATGATGGTGCTGAGAAGTATCAGGAATACCTAAAGGCATTCTATGCAACAAATGCTGGACAAGATTGTGATGGAGCTATTTCTCCAAATACATGAACTGATTTATATACGGTTTGTGGAAAAACGTATGATGGAGATAAGAAATATAGACAGTACCTAAGAGCATATAAAATGACGAAATGAGGAACTATGTGTGATGGACATGATAGTTCAACTGATGAGTCTGAATTGTACTTCTTATGTTGAGCACAATATAATGGAACAGATAAGTATCAAGACTATCTTGATAGATATAAAGAGACTCGTGGAGGGAAGTACTGTGATGGAGTTCCAACAGAAGTAACAGATAACTCTCAGTATACGGTATGTTCTGTAACATATAACTGAACTGATATGTATAAAGAATACAAAGATGCATATTACTCTACAAATGGTGGTAAAAATTGTGACGGTGATATTGTAGATCAATGACCGTCATATATCGTATGTGATGTTTCATACAATGGTTCTGATATGTATAATGAGTACTTGAGTGCCTATAGAAAAACTAATTGAGGGCAAAATTGTGAATGAGGAGGAAATGACACATGATTATGATGAGATACTGCACCAACTTGGACTCACTGTGAAGTTCCATATCATTCATACTCAGCTTATCTCAGTGCTTTTGATCTCATGCCTGTCTGTGAAAAAAATACTGTCGATTCAGATCTTGTTGTGTGTAGTTACGATGATCATCTAGGATGAGATTGTACCTATCAAGCGTATATTTCTTGTTTCTACGATGCAACATGTAAAAAATTAACAGAATCTATAACAGATAATGATACCAATGAAACGATGCCCGATGACTGTTCTGTCTGGAATGACGGATGTAATACGTGTACAAGAACTGATAGTGGAGCTATAGCATGTACGAAAATGGCATGTGTAAAACAATGAACACCATTTTGTAAAGAAGAAATTTCTGTTACATGTGAGAACATAAGGTGTACGGAAAATTCTGAATGTTTTATGAGAGATTGAAATCCAACATGTCTCCCAAGATTATGACTACCAGATGAAAATCCAGTAAAAAAAGCAGCTTGTATAGATGATTGATGAACTCGATCTATGAATATGATGTGAGGATATACCTGTTATTCTTGAACATCTGATGCATGAACTGAATGTAATGACTCATCACAATGTGAGAAAGCGTGTGTGTATGTAGGTACCTATAAAGATCAAGATGAATGTGTTCCGTCTGCTACTACTGCTTGTGCGAAGAAAATGCCTCACTATTGAGTATGTGGATCATTTACCTGAGGATGTATGACATCTATAAGTAATTGAAATATGCAAACTATATGTGAATAAGTATGTGTGAGAATTGTTTGTAAATCCTATCTCGATTTTCTCTAATCTATTTCAATTAATTATTAAAATCACTTTCAGTAACGGAAGTGATTTTTCTTTCTCAATTATCACCACTCCGCTAAAGCGGGTGGGTTGATCTTAGGCTAAAGCCCACCGTGCTTCGCTATAGGACTCTGAAGTCATCGTCAGGTTCGTTTATTCTTTGATTGTCTATATATTCCTTCCACATTTCATCTGTAACATTTCAGCTTGTACACACCCAATATCATCTTGCTCGTAGATGTTGTCATCGAAATTCTTTTTTTAATCTTGGGAATTCTCTCTGCATCTTATATGAACTTCATCATTTCATATACTGAACTGCTTTTGATACAGAAAGAAATGGAGGTATTCATACAAGCAAATGTATATGATCACGATTTACAGCTCATGCATATATCGTCATATCATACTTCTTTGCCGTTTGTCTAATCAACTCTCTACATCTATCTCAAATTTCTCATTTCAATACAGGCTTTCTATACTTCGTTATCCAAACTATATGGTATTTACAGTCGTAGATCGTATGGCTAGTGGACTTATAATTTTTCATCGCCGATTGGGTTACCTCATAAACAGGTTCAATTTAGTCATGCAGGCAAGAATGTCAACTCACGCTACCATGCCCGCTAAAGCGGGTGGATTTACGGATCCATCAGGTGAGACATTAAAAGAGGATTTTCAGATTTAGTATCTCAAGACCTTGTGGAAATAGAGAAAATTCAGATATCTTTATAAAATCATTTAAGGATATTTTTCCTAGCATCAATTCGTATTAATGGATTTTTCTTAAAATCACTGAAATCATCAATTTGTTTACGGGTAGATTCATATCATTGTTTAATTTCATGGTTTTTTCGCATACTTATAAAATCAGATTCAACATCAAGAAGAGGAAGATTATTATCAAACGGATCATTTAAGCTTTCCCTAGATGCAAAAAACACCTCTCTCATTGAAATCACCTTCCTATGATTAGCTACATCCCAATCCCTAAACTTATACAAAATCTCAGACATGCATACATCAAATCTAAAACTCAATCTCATCCGAAATACTCACTACCTCCCCCAACCTATGCCCACCATCAAACGTAACCATCTGCTTCTCTCACATATATGACTCAGATAATCAAAC
>CALCME010000031.1 GCA_937965925.1 Candidatus Absconditabacterales bacterium
ATTGCCATAGCAACATTAAACTCGACACTAGATGTTCCATACCCTAATTTTTCACTCAAACGAAACTCATTGAGCTCAGTAAATCAAAACATTGGAGCAAAGAAATCGGTAAGAAGACTTAATAAATTAAACAAGAGAATAACAAAAAACAAATTTGTAACGAAGCTCTTGATCCACATCTGTTCGTCTTCACCCAAAATATCAGCAAAAAAGTCTAACATTCCTTCATATAAAGATCAGAATAAGAGTGAAAATGAATTTGATTTATTTACAGCAAATGCAGCTAGAAAGAAGATAACTCAAATGACAATCAATGATCATCAAAGAGTAGGAGAAGTAAGAAATGACTCAATAATTGACATGAAAAACGATGAAAAAAGTAATGAAAAAACTCTTATCTATTTTTTTATTCAAACACATAGAGCTTACAGATCACAGATAGACCCATGATTCACGTATAAGATTGCGTTTTGTTGAACCGATCAGGTGTTTCTTTTCTGACCGTAAAACTGAAGAGATACCGTCGTATAATTAGTTAGTATATATGCTGGAAATATATGCTGGAAAAGCGAATTCTAGTTTTTTTTCCCTATATAAAGATCTATAGAAAAGAAAAAAACCAAGAAGCCGTGGTATCTCCTATACAACCCCAATATATATCAAAGTGGTGACTCGACCCTGACTATGTCAGGGTATAACCGGTCTCCTGGTAGTTGTTAATTGGAAGAATACACTGGAGATTCACCAACATCTCAGAAGTAATTAATATATAGTATTCTTCATGAATAATGCAATAAAAAACGACAACAAAGTTACTCTCAATATCGACTCTAAAAACCTATCTCATCGCTGGTATTTTATTCACCAGATGGAATAGATTATGAGGAAGCGACATCTTAACATGGAAATCATATAATGATCATGTACACGATATATCCAATGGTGCATTGAAGTGCTTCTTTACTAACTTCTTTAGTGGCAGAAGAATCTTTCAAACCATATCATTTTTATTCGAGCTATAACTAGATAGAGGTAACTTACTATTGTGTATATATCCATTTTTTTCTGAAAGATACATGATGAGTTCAACGGTCATCGACTGAGAAGATACTTCCTTTGACGTTAATTTTCTCCCTCACATATACAACTTCTTTCAGATCGTATCTACAAGTATTCATTCATGTTTTTCCTCTAAGAGTTCAAGATAATCTCAAAATCTTTTTGCTCACGCTGGAGAGACATATTCTACGGTTGAATCAGAAATATGAGAAGAGAATATTTGTTGAGGAATGTGTTGATGAAGAATAATTCAATCGCTACACGGTCAATCTCTCCATGAAACATATAAAACGTTAGCACAGTCATTCACTTTCTGAGTAAAACTTTCCATAAATTGTTCAAAAGATCTTCTACTAGACCTCTTTATCACAGCTAGAAATGTTCCTCACGACAACGATCAAGAAACAGGAACAAAAGCAACTTTTTCATCTTGAGATTGTTTAAAAAGAGAAAAATGATGATACAAATCAATAAGACATTGCTTCTCCCCTTCTACCATTGCATGAAACCATCAGCAATTTGTAAGAGAGGTAAACAGTTTTTGTAAGTTCTCTTGCGATGGCTTTTGTAAATACCTTATCATTCCATTTGCCATGTGTTGATAGATTGGTTCACAAAGTTGTGAAAAGGCTCATGGAGTTAATGATACATCTCTATCTTTACATAAGTTTGTAACAGATGAAGACTCTTTGGGGTGATCTTCATTCATATACATTGACTTTATTTGTGGTGAATAATAAGGAGTTCAAAGAGTAAATAAGACATACTCAAACGACAATCAGTCAATATCACCTCCTCAACTCCATCATCAGATATCTCTACTATGAATTATTTTGTATGAATCTACATGTGATCAAAATGATCATCAAGTATCTCATTCACTGCTTACTATTCTTTTTTTTACCAGCTCTCAATCTCACATTCCACCCTCGGCACCAGAGACTCTTGATCACACTTGAATAAGAGGAAATGAGTCTTTACAGTTCATCATATACGTCATAAATCAACTCATAGATTGATCAATTCAAGGGTTGAAAAAACGAGCATCATAGATCAATGCTTGCTTTTCTAGCATCGTGTAGGATTCTTTATCGATCTCACCACGATCATCAAAATAACTCTTTCATGTTGCCAATCATTGTGCAAGAGACATTCACATACAGATTCACCTCGTAACGTCGTATCAAAATCATCTTGAAGACTCAATGAGAAAAGAGATTTCATATCAAGTTTTCGTTCAGTCTTTAGGAAGTTGAGAACTCATATACTCACAAATCTCTTTCTCGATCTTTCTTTTATACAAAAAATCGAGAGATGATTCTTCGAATCATTGTCTCTCGATCGTATAATATGTGGTAGATCAGCAGCATACTTTAGAGCTACTTGTAATTGATATCCCAATATACAGTTTGGTAGGCAATTTCTGTTTCATATGAACATTCGCTCAAATTCTTCTTCTAGGTGAATATCCCCGATTTATAACTTGCGGAAGACTATATACAATATGGTGTTTCATAAAAAACTTTTGGTAAACATCTGGATAACGTTTTTGTAATCACTGCGTAGTCATTTTTTCAGAAGAAGTAATGGACATTGATATAGAAGGGTAACTAAAATAGTCGAAAACACCTTACGTATCTTTCTCTTTGAAATAAATGCGCATTTATTACTTTCTGTAATTAATCATATTGACATAAATATCAAGTTAATTATTAGATTTTTAAAAGTTTCTTACTTTATTCTTTTTTGGAAGGACAGAGACGAACATTGAAGCAAAGAAAAAACTCGCTCTCAATAGTGAAAACGAGCCTATAGAGTAATTTTCGAGAGAAGAGACACTACAATGATATAATATTATGAAAGATACTTGCTACCGTACCAGGTCCAACTCAGCCCGGGACGGGAGTAATTGCTTTGACCTTTTCTTCGAAATAAGAGCCATCAATATCACCATATGCTCCGTTTTCATCACTCCCCCATCATATATCTATCATAATCTTCTTTTCTAATGAAACATACTTATCTCATTCATAAAGCGTAAGATCATTATTGATCAGATGTTTTACTCACGTTGCACTAAAGACATATTCAGCTAGTGAATACAGTTGCTCTAGAACTCATCTGGGTGTTTTACTATTTGCACTCAGCACCGTTGCTCCACGTTTAGCTAATCAAAGCAAAAGAGGTTTTCCTATGAGATTACTTTTTCATACAACCAGACAGACCTTTCCTTTTAGTTCTCATAGGGAATAATAGTCGAGTATATGCATTGCAGATCTATACGTTGCACTTAGGAAGTCTTGATCAAGTGATCAATACCCTGCTTGACCAAATCTCACACTCCCCAGTCCGTCTATATCCTTACAAGGATCAATACGATCAAGAATCATCATTTGATGTTCTTTAAACTGCTGTGCAACTGGAAGTTGCACCATGATTCACACATATGTAGGATCCTCATTACACCTATCAATAGCTTCAAGAAGTTCTGGAAGTTCTCGATCTTTTCCAAAGTGAATATCTGCTATGAGTCAAATATTCAGAGCATATTTTGCTTTCATTTTCACATAGACTTCACTCGCTTTCGTTCCATTCAACAAGAAAATAGCCACTTTCGATCCAGAAAGATTGTTTTTTTCTATATATTCAATGGTTTCTTCCTTAAGTTTTTTAACTACTGGTTTTCCTAATAAGAGCATAGATACAAAAGAATAAACAGAATTTTTTGATAATTTACTCTTTCACACTCACCTTCATCTTCACATCAGCAAGAGGTCTATCACCAGGAGCTGTCTGCACTGCAGCAATAGCATCGATCACCTCCATACCAACAGTAACTTCTCCAAACACGGTATACTCAGCATCTAGCATTGGTGTTCATCAGACTTCTAGATACTTCGCTCTTTGCTCTGGCGTATAGGTAATTCACTTCTGAGACTGAAATTGATCCAGTGTAGCATCGGTCTGAGGTGTTCATTGCGTGATATAGAATTGAGATCAGCTAGATTTTTTTTCTGGATTTCCTGGACCTCCCGTTCTCGCAGCAGCGAGTGTTCACTTGATATGTGGAGCGCCTATTTCTGCTGGTATCTGATATCATGGTCCTCATGATCAGAGTCTCTTTGCCGCATCTGCTCATTTAGATTCCGGGTCTCCTCATTGGATCATAAATCATTCTATCACCCTATGAAAGAGAAGATCGTTGTAGAATCACTCATTTACAAGCTTGACGAAATTATCTCTGTGACCAGGAGTACTATCATACAATACTGCTTCCATTGTTCAAAAGTCAGTTTCAATCACGATCTGTGTTGTTCATGGAAGGTCAGCAGTTGGAGTAGCTGAACATCACTGAAGAAGAAGGAAAGCAACTGATGATAAGCAAAAAGTTCTTAGAAATTTCATAATATGGATATTTGAAGAGTAAATGCATCATCTATAGGTATCTTGATGGTAAATTCAAACAATTGCTCTCTCTAATTTGTACGTCTTGACACCTATAGATTTTATAAAATAATCCTACGGATTTTTGATTCCAAATGTGTAGGCAGAACATTACGTTTTTATATTGTATGCAAACAGAGTAACTGGAGTATGTATACATCTATAGGAAACTTGTTTAGAATTTCCTAAAGAGTCAAACATTTCTTGAAAATAAGAACTACTCCAGTATATAGATGTTCACAAACTATTTCGTTTCGTTTCAATAATCCATGTCAGAATTCATCATCACCTTTAGAGAGACTCTTGAAGCAGCATTGATCGTATGAATCATCTGCACGTTCCTCGTAAAGCACGGATATATATCAATGCTCAAACAAGTTGCACGATGAATCGCAGCTGCTCTTATTGCAAGTCTCATTTTTGCACGATGATTGCGGGAAATACAAGAAATTGTATGAAGTACAGCATATGAGAAGCTCTTCGAGTCTGTTATGATGTTTACGACTGCATGAATATTATTGTATATGGTCGTCTGGATGTCAAAGTGACACTATAAGATGTACACACTACCGACAAACACCACTTCAAACGATCCAAACTGTCTGTGATGTGATCTAAACAAACAATCAGATAGTCTCAAGCCGTGAACCAAGAAAACGATTAAACAAGCAATTCTGTCAGCAACAACGTGAACAATTGGAAAAAATGAAACTTGAGGTATCTTCTGGCTTATTTTCTTTGCAATACTCAGAGAGTGATTCGAAACCGCTCTTTTCTTATACTCATCTATAAGTCTCACCTGATCGTTCTCACACCTTTGATTTTGGTGATGAATCATCATTGCAAGCATCATATGATATATCCTCTTTGTTGCTTGAAAACGCATCTCATTGCAGAAGTTCTTTACGGTAAGTTCCGTGATGCTCATTATTTTTGCTGCAGGAATGGCAACCTATGGAACACATGAACTTGAAGAGTTCTTCGTCAAACAAGGATATATCGAAAAAGCTTCAATCACGAGAGTCTGGAATATCCTTGAACCTCAATCAGAGATCTCTCCAGCTCTCCAAGATGTCTGGACATATAATGACTCAAAAAAACAACGATTTCATCCACTCCACGATAAAGGAACATACTGAGTCTTCCTAAAATGATTCTTCTGATACAATTCTGATCCAAATATTGCAGAGCCAATCGTCTGGCTGTTCGTCTTACTGTTAGGGTTCTGATTACGGTGAAGGACGAGGAAAATTTAAGACAGGAATATTTATTATAGTTTTGAAGTGAGTTCTTCTATATCAATTCCCGTATTTCTACTCCATGTTTCTTTCAAGACATCAAGGTCTAATCAACTAAGATCTCTTTTGACTCATTTTTCAATTGAATTTACCTTTTTATCATAAGCTCGATTTAAACAACAAAGATAAAAAGAACCTTCTCAATTATCATCGAGAGACTCGTAAACTTCCCTAGCCTCTTCTTCTGTAAGATTCCCTTCACAGAAAGCAACTGCTGCACTAGATCTATCTTCTATTACAGTTTTATCAAATTTTCTATTATACTTTTCAAGATTTTCAGATCCATTAACCATAAGTGATTTATAAGAAAATAAATACTTGTAGTTAGTAGTTACTAACTACGAATAAATAATTTATAGAGATATGTCAACAGTAAACAAGACAAAAGAAAAACTTGATCACTACCAATCAACCTCTCCACCCGTATCGACCTGTTGCTGCATCTGTTGTCTTCAAAATAACGCGTCAAAAAGATCTTGTGGTTGCTGATTATCAGCTTGAGGTTTTTTATTAAAATGTTCTTGTTGCTTTGCTTGTTGCT
>CALCME010000032.1 GCA_937965925.1 Candidatus Absconditabacterales bacterium
CAGATCAAAAGTCCTCTGGTGTACGTGCTGATTGTTGCATGAATTGTAACAATCCTGATGGATCATATGGAAGATTCTGTGATTATCTTTGCTGCGGTAGTACTCAATGCGGCTCTTGGGTTTTTTCAAGAAAAACGTGCAGATAATGCACTTCAAGCCCTCAAGAATATGCTCCAGCCAACTGCTCAGGTATTTAGAAATGGAACAAGGGTAGAGGTAAAATCTAGTGAGATTGTTCCAGGTGATATGGTCTGGATGCAAGCTGGAGAAAAGGTCTCTGCAGATGGAGTTGCTATGACGACCAATAGATTGTTCCTTATGGAATCAATGCTTACTTGAGAATCTGTTGCAATTCAGAAAGAGGATACCGATACGATCTTCATGGGAACGATCGTTCAGTGAGGGCAGGGGGTTATGAAAGTGACCAAGACTTGAGTAGAGACTGAGATGTGAAAAATAGCTGCAAACCTTACCTCAGATCATGAAATGACACCCCTTCAAAGACAGCTTGAAAATTTTTCAAAACAAATCACTCGACTCGTACTGGTAGTAATCCTAGCGGTATTAGCTCTATGAGTACTCAAAGGGAAACCACGAGTAGAGGTCTTCACTACTGCTGTAGCACTTGCAGTTGGAGCAATTCCTGAGTGATTGTTGATTGCGCTGACGATGGTACTTGCCGTATGAATGCAAAGAATCTTGAAGAGAAAGTGACTGGTGAAATCATTACTTTCAGCTGAAACGCTTTGATGAGTGACCACGATCTGTACTGATAAAACATGAACACTGACACAATGAAAAATGGAAATAATTGCTACCTATGGTGATGATCCACAGATGGTCAAGCAGGCTCGACTTGCAAACGATCAGGATAATGCCGTAGCTCTTGCCTCAGCTGAACGATCTATCCAGAATGGAACTGATCCAGAAACGCTTGAAGCACGCTATCCTGAGATTGATAGTATCCCCTTCTCATCTGAGAATAAGTGTATTATGTCATTACACGACGATCCAGAGAACAATCAAAAAATACTCTTTGTGAACGGAGCACCAGATTTTCTCCTAGAACGATGTGACTTGAATGAAAAAAAATCTGAAGAACTCTTAAACAAAATCATTAACTATACCAAGAAGTGATATAGACTCGTGTGATATGGATGGAAGACTATGTCAGCTGATACGACAACAGTAACCTTAGAAGATGGGCATTCTGGACTGACACGAGCATGATTTGTTGGGATGTCTGATCCAGTAAGAGAAGATGTTGCGGTATCGTTAAAAGAAACTGCAGAAGCAGGAATCAAACTGATCGTTATTACCGGAGATTTTTGAAATACGGCGAAGCATATATTAGCACAGCTCGATGTACACGTAGCTGATGATCATATAAAACTCTGATCAGATCTTACACTCATGAGTGATGATGAACTGACTGCATATCTGTGAGGAGATACCGATGTGAAGCTCTTTGCTCGTACGAAACCAGAGCAGAAGATGCGTATTGTAAACTCGCTCAAAGCACTAGGAGAGACGGTAGCAATGATGGGTGATGGAGTAAATGATGCGCCAGCTTTGAAGAAATCTGATATATGAATTGTGGTCTGAGATGCGACGGATGTGGCGAAAGAGTCTGCTGATCTCATTTTGATGAATAGTTCGTTTAGTACGATTGTTGCTGCGATAGCACAGTGACGTGGTATCTTTGATAATATAAGGAAGGTGATTTTATATCTGATGTCGGATGCATTTGTAGAAGTTATCGTAATTTTGATTGCTATGGCGTTGTGATATCCACTTCCGATTGTTGCTTCTCAGATCCTCTGGATCAATCTCGTGACAGATGGATTTCCAAGTCTTGCTCTTACCTTAGATCCAATCAGGGAGAGTATTATGAAACGTGCTCCAAGAGATCCAAAAGAACTCCTGGTGACGTGATGGATGAAGAAACTGATTTTGATCGTCTCATTCGTATGAGCAATCGGTGGACTGTTGTTATTTATACATATCTTGAATAAGACAGGTGATGAAGTTCTCGCTCGTAGTGTGGTGTTTTTTACGTTCTGAGCGAAATCACTCATCTATGTGTTTTCTATAAGAGTGCTCAAAGAACCTATCTGGTCTACAAACCCCTTCTCAAACAAGTGGCTCCTTCTTGCTGTACTGATGTGAGCGATCTTAGTCTGTCTTCCATTTATGCTTCCATGACTTGGAAGGTTCCTTTCTGTTGTTCAGTTTTCAGAAATGTGACACCGATGGATGCGATGAATTGCCGTCGCTTTTGCTATGTTTATTGTGATAGAGGTGTTTAAGGCGATTGTGTTTAGGAAGAGGTAGGATCTAATTTTATATATATGCGTTTAGTAAGATGAAACATCATCCGTATTTGTTGATATGAGTCTTGTGATTGGTTGTGTGGCTACTCCTTTTTCTCAGAAACAGGACTATGAGAAATCAGATGATGTGGATGTCTGTTATTTTTATGTTTGCATGACCTGCTGCAGATATAATTTATGTTTTAGATCGATGGACACCTAGTTCTCTTTTCTGATGATTTCCATTGTTTGAAGGTGCTCTTGCATGATTTTGAATATGAGGTGTTGCTTCGGTGATATATGAGGTTGTATTTAAGGATGAGTTAGTCTATGTGGGAGATAATAAGTGAAGATCTTTTAGGAGGGATCTGTCACTTTTATTATTGTGTCTCTTGTGTGGAGCTGTGTTTCTTTCCTCATATTTTTGGTTTTGAGTAGATAGCTTTGTTGCAACTCTTCTTTGTTTATCTCTCCCAACATTATTGATGCTTATAAAAAGAAAAGATCTTTTTCGAAATTCGCTTTATTCCTGATTGTTATTGTTGTTGATATATATCATTATTTATTTGCTCATTTGATTTGTCTCTCCATGATGGATATGACAGATATATTTTTTCAATAATACGACACATACGATTATACTCTGAATGCCTATAGATGATGTATTTTGGTATTTTTTTGCTGGAATGTTTATCTGACCTTTATATGAATTTCGACAACATATCAAGATTGCCCATAGGGTATAGTAGCTAAGAAACACTAATTTTTTGTATACTTGGTGTTTTTTTTGTATATGAGAGAGATGTATTATGTAGTAAATATATACATATACCTTATACTTCTTTCATTAGACTCTTCACAAGTCCTACACCACCACTTTTTTTTGTGAATAAAGGTAATCGAAACAACTTTCCTTTGCATTCCGTTATCAAACAATACTTTGATGAAAAGTTGTCGAACGCCGAGCTGATTGATTCTCTATGAGACGACTGTCGAGTAGGTAGAATTAATACAAAGCGAAGTAAGGACGCGTGAGACTAGGCGTTTTTTCGATTCTGTTTATCGAGGAACGAGAGGTTCAAGAATCAGATGCAGAGCTGCTTCTTTTTGGGGCTAT
>CALCME010000033.1 GCA_937965925.1 Candidatus Absconditabacterales bacterium
CGTGTAAACGAGTCCAATAGATTACTTCTACCTAAAAAGACAAATTCTGCAAGAGAAAGTAAGAAGAAGAAAGTGAGAAGAAATTTAAAAATGTAATTTACTTCACCGTCACACTCTTAGCAAGATTCCTTGGCTTATCAATATCATTCTCCAGTAAATCAGCAAGATGATACGCTAGAAGTTGCCCAGCTACTACTGTAAGAAACGGATAGAGTTCATCGCACGTCTCAGGAATACTAATCTGTCGATCTGATCATTCTACCGATCTATCTCAGATTACGCAGATCTTTCATTTTCTAGCTTTGATTTCTTGCATACTAGAAATGTTTGCTTCATACATCTCATCGTGTGGAAGTATAAAGATCGTAGGGACATTTTCATCTATCAAGGCGAGAGGTCAGTGTTTTAGTTCTCCTGCTGGATATGCCTCACTATGCAGATACGTAATTTCTTTGAACTTGAGACTACTTTCATATGCTATTGGTACTTGATACCCTCTCCCAAGGAAGAAGAAATCCTTATATTGCATCAGTTGCATAGCGATTCATCTAATTTGATCTGACTGATCCAATACTGTCTCTATATATGCAGGGAGATGTTCCAGTTCACGCATAATTTTCTGATACAGAGATAGGCGCATACCCCTTCTCTTTCATAAGAATAAGGCAAGCAGAAGCATACATAAGGATTGGGAGGTAAATGCCTTGGTCGATGCGACTCCAATCTCTGTCCCTGCTCTAGCAAAGAATCAAGAATCAGTCAAACGAGCAATTGAAGATCACACCACATTCACTACACCAAATGACTTCCCTCACTGCTCTTGAAGCATCTTAAGAACAGATAGTGTGTCAGCAGTCTCTCCAGACTGAGAAACAAAGATATGTAACTTTCTTGGATCTACAAAAAACGGTTTATTCTCGTACTCACTTGCTATCTCATTCTGAGCTTCTATCTTCGCGAGTTGCTGTATCCAATATGTTCATAATCGTCATACGTAATTTGAAGTACCACAGGCGACAGTTACTATTTTTTTATAATCTTCTTGATGCATTCCATGAAAAGCATCAGCATGTAAGGTGAAATCTTCAAAAGAGACTCTTCATTTACACACTCTACTCAAAACATTTGGCTGTTCATAAATTTCTTTGAGCATAAAATGTTTAAAATCTCATTTTGAGGCTTCCATTGCTTCATGATCAAAGGTTTCACTGTCTCTTTTAGTTACTTCACCATTGTGGAAGATCGTATAGTCTTTTCAAGCATCGGTTGTATGAAAATGGAGGAGGTCTCCATCTTCTAGATAGATAAGTTTCTTTGCATATCAAGCTAGTGCTTGAGCGTCAGAAGAAAAGAAATACTCGTTAGTATCATTATAAGCAAACAGTAGTGGAGATCAGAGTCTAAGAGCAACCATTTCATTTGGTGAATCAACATGTAAGATCAACACTGCATATGCTCATCTAATACGTGATTGAACTTCTTTTACTGTCTCTACAAATGATCATGTAGCATGTTCTTGCAAGAGATTTGCAATAACTTCTGTATCAGTTTCAGAAGAAAACGTGTATCACTTTGCGATAAGTTCTTTTTTTAATTTCGAGTAATTTTCTATAATACCATTATGCACAATAATCCGTTTTCAATCGTTGCTCGTATGAGGATGGGTATTCGATTCGGTAACTCCACCATGAGTTGCCCAGCGTGTATGAGCGATTCAGCAAGTATATGATGAAACATCTCTTTCTTGATCAAAACGTGAAGTAAGTTCAGATACTTTACCCACAGCTCTTTCTAGATGTGATCAGTCCTTTCACGTCACATACAATCAAGCACTATCATATCAACGGTACTCTAGCCTCTGTAACCCATGAAGAAGCACAGAAACAGTATCTCAACTTCCAGTATATCAAAATATTCAACACATAACAAAAAAATGAAAATAAAACGTTAGACTTACTACAAGATATAAATTAAAAACAACATGTCAATCATAATTCATTGACATAATTAAATAAAAACACTTATGCAAATTATTTTCTCATTAGAAAGAAGAAAAAACACAGAATTAGCTAGTAGATATAGTTCTCTGCCTTGAAATACTATCAAACAACCCTATATATTTAACAATTAGAATAGTTTTTGTATACATACAATGAGACATGAAAAAATTAAAACGATGACTAGCTGCCCTACTTGTATGAGAACTAGTTACCCTTCGATACAAAGACGAGAAATTCAAAACTAATATCACAAATGCGAACAGTCCTCTAGATAAAATTAAAGTAGCTTTTGATGGACTATTTACATTCAATAAAGAAATCATCCAAGAAGCCCAACAAGCAAACTATGAAGAACTGAAGAAAAAAGCATTAGCACGATTTGACAAAGAAAGGATTTTGCTTGAAGACAAACTAACGAGTCGAGAACAAAACGTAGAAACCCGATCAAAAGAAAAAGCACCAATATATCTAATGGGTCTAGAAGATCAATTTAATAAATATGAGTCTAAGGCACTAGCTCGAAAAGATAGATTAGTCCATGAATATGATCTTGAGGATACTGTCAAAAATTTAGAACACCGTATAGATAAAGCTCGCAAGAATTTGACTGATAAAAAAGATTCAGTATAATCATACTATAACCATGCTTCCTAGTAATCTTCACTAGAGGCTCTTTTATATTATATTACAACACATATGTTATTTGATTTTCAAAAATTCATAGCAGATCTTAGAGAAAACGAAGAGAAAAAAGAAGTAGTTGAAAAATTTGAAAAATATTTTGGACCAATCTGATGAGGAATCAAAGATCAGAATCGATATAATATTTACGTAAATAAATTCAAACCACTTTCGTATTCAGTTCCTGATGAACTTAAAGATGATTTTGACCGATCGTTGCTTATGCAACTTGTTGCTGCATCATTTTCAAGTGATGGACTTGTTGATTCAGTGGAGGAAAAAGACGCTCCTGAGTTTGTTATCTCAGTTCAAAGTTGAGATCAAGTTGTCGTTAAAAAAGTATCAGAACTTCGATGATTTCAGATATTGAGACTGTACGAAATCTACCTTGAGGAGCAAATGAACCTACAGATACTTATAGCGGAAGATGATGAGCAAAAAGAAAAAGAAGAGGAAAAAAATGAAAAGAACGCAATTCTTGCACAAAGGGACAGTAGAGTACATAGACGATCAATAGTGCTTGATAATCTAGATAAAGACATCAAGACAAAAGAATATGAAGGTGAAAAGGCCTGAAAATTAGATGATCTCATGGGGCAACTGTAAGAAAAATTAATTACAGGATATTTTATATAATTACTGAGATAGACTACGTAGTAAATCTAGTCTACATTATATAATAATTTGTATAATAATTAACTAGAACAGAAATTGCACCTTTATCATGAAGTTCTCATTAACTCTATGTTTACAAAAATTTTTTGATCACTTTCAGTTCATCATATTATTAAAACACTTACGACGCTTACCGCACTCGTTTCCCTTTGAGTGATAATCCATACTGCTATCATGAGTTCCTTGATTACAGATGAGGAATACCTCTCAGGAAGTCGAGACACGTATCAGATGAGTGAGTGTGAATATCGCTGGGACAATACATGAGCTGAAAGTCTCTGAGCAAATCTGACCCCAAAACAAATTGAAAAGAAAATCAGTGAATGTGAAAGAAATGCACGTCAAGATATCCTTTCAAGGAGAGCTTATCAAAGCAAAACAATGCTCATTTCATCTTCCATTCGATTTATTTTTGCACTCATTATTTATGTTGTAAATAATGGATATATGAGAAGTGAACCATAGAAGGAGAAAGATCAGATATCTAAAACAATGATCATTGAACTACATCGACAACTGTTGATGTAGTTTTTTTGTTGATTGATTTATTTTCTCATCACTCAGTTTTCCCTAGAAGATCATCAAGAGTAAACGAAGCCATAGATAAAAAGGTATCCAATCTGATAACGGGAACTCAAAGATTCAAAGCTTTCTCAAGTTTACTTCCTGCTTTCTCCCCACACAAAAGATAATCTGTTTTAGAACTTACTGAAGACGATGTAACTCATCATTGTTTCTCTATGATTTGAGATAATTGATCCCTCGTTACTCATTCGAACTGTCACGTAATAACAAACCTTTTTCAGTTGAACGTACTGAATCAAGAAGAAAAAGAGAGTGGCTTTGACTGACTAATAGCATCACGATAAAAATCAATATCATGAGTTTTCAAAAACTCCTCGAATCAATGTTCTTTTTGACCTTTCGCTCGTTCTCACAACGAACGAATCGTCTGATCACCTAGTCAGAATATGCTTGTTAACGTTTCTTCATCCATAAAATAGTCAAGAAGAGATCTCGAATAGACAGAATCATGTTCAAGAAGAGCTACTCGTTCTTTTGAAAGATCTTGGGAGATCTTCTTCCCTATATGTGGAATTCAAAATCAATGTATCCATCTCCATAATGGTTTAATACGTGTTGAAGAAATTCACTCATTGATAGATGCTATTTTCTTATCTCAAAATCAAGGTAGGGAACGGAGAAGTTGTGATTTATCAGAAAGATCATATAAGTCTTTCCAACTTGAAAGTACTCATTTTTCACAGAGAGTTTCTACGACACTATCTCCAAGTCATGAGATATCAAGACAGTTTCTAGAAACAAAATGTTGAATTTTTCAGACAATTTTTGCTGGACAGTAGGAATTTTCACACAAAAGAGCAACTTCAGACTCTTGAGGAATGAGTTTACTCATACAAGATGGACACTGGTCGAGAAGTTTTATCTTTTGTTCTTTTCATGTACGCTTCTCTGGTATTGGTCATAAGATGTACGGAATTACTTCTCCACTCCTTTGTACTCGTACTCGGTCTCATAACCTTATATCGCGATCTCAGATATAGTCAAAATTATGTAATGTTGCTCTACGGACAATTACTCATCATAATGATACCGGATCTAACTCAGCTACAGGTGTTATAGCTCAAGTGCGTCACACCTGGTACGTAATATCTGATAGTTTAGTGGATACTTGTTTTGTTGGAAACTTATATGCTATAGCTCGTCTAGGGTGATGTTCAGTTACTCCAAGTATTTCTCTTTGATCTAATGAATTTATTTTAATAACTAAACCATCCATTTCTGAGTTTGATTGATCTAGCTCCTTTTCAATACGTGTATCCTCACACACAGATATAACCTCATCAATACGTGTACAGATACGCTTCCAAGGATACACTGGTAGTCCACATTGCTCTAATCGCTCCAATTGTTCTGAATCCTTTTTGCATCCAGGTCATACGTTAGAGAGAGTCAATATATCATATACAAAAACAATCAATCATCTCGATTTGACTACTTCAGTATCTAACTGTCTGAGAGTCCCTGCAGCAGCGTTTCTAGGATTAGCAAACAACGGATTGTCATTCTCAGCTTGCATCAAATTTAATCTCTCAAAAGAGCTTTTTGGCATAACTACCTCTCATCTTAAGCGAATTTCGTCTATTTCCGAAAAAGATTCTACAAATAACGGTAAATTTTGCAGATACGTAACGTTCTGCGTAATATCTTCACCAATTGTTCCGTCTCATCTTGTAATCGCTTGTGTATAATGCCCTGATTTATAGATAATCTCCAAAGATGATCCATCTAGTTTTGGTTCAACAAGATACTCGATAGGGAATTCTATTCCCATATTTTCTTCTTTTCATTCTTCTTTTTCATTTTCATTCTTGTTCTTGTTCTTGTTTTCAGTGTTGTTCTGATAATGTTTCGATAATATTTTTTTAATCTGAGATCCTCGCTGACTTAAATCTCAAGCATTGTAACTATTTGAGAGCGAGATAAGAGGAACCAAATGAGAGGCTTTTTCGAATCACGAAAGCAGACGTCATCACACTTTTTTTGAAGGAGAATCTGGAAGTATATAGTCTGGGAATTTTTTCTCTAAAAACGAAAGATGTGAAAAGAGAATATCATATTCACTGTCTGAAATTACCGGTTGAGCATGAACATAGTACAAATTATTATGATACACAAGTATATCAACTAAATTTCTCAAATGATTCTCAATATCTTCACCTATAAAAGAAACAGATTCAATTGCTAGATACTTAGATGTAAGATCATGTATAGTCATAGAGATACAAGTGTGTACTAAAGAGTACATATACAATACATATCTTTTTGATCAAACAAAACAAAAAGCTAGTTAATAATAATAAAAGAAAACCATGTCTTGTAGACATGGTTTTAGATAAGCAGTAATTAAAATCAATCTATTAAATAGGATATTTCATATTACATCCACTTGTCTAATGTATCTTTAGCTTTATCTTTTCAACCAAGACCAAATGCTAGTCAAAGAGCAAGCATAATTCACATAACTATAGTGTTAACATTATCTGTCAAGAAACTGATATCAACTTGTGCTTGCTTAAGTGCAGTAATAACTACAAAAAACATAACAGCGATATATCCAGCTTTTCCTGCCCAGTTAATAGGAGAATTTGATGCAGCTACTGCTCCATTAATTATATCTCTAATGAATTTTGCAATAAACGTTCAGATAAGAATAATTACTATTGCAACGAATAAATTAGGAATATAAGCAATGAGATCTGATATAAGTTGTGAAACAACATCAAGTCAGAGCGTATCTAATGAAATATTTATACCAATTAAATAGATTACCCAATATACTATTTTTCAAAACAGTCCACTCAGTCAAGATTTTATATTTGCTTGTTGAAGAAACGTATTCATATTAACCTTATCTGCTAATTTCTCAACTCACAAAGTATGAGCCAATCTTGTTACAATTCCTTTTACAGCTTTTGCTAAGAACCAAAAGACAATCCAGATTAAAATTGCTAATCATAACTTTGGAAGAAACTCAGCAGCCATTCACAACAGATCTGCGGTAAATCATTCCTTAAATCAAGAATTCAACGTATTGACAGCTCAATCTACAATAGTATTAGCCATGTATAAAATAAGTATATAAAGAGTAAAAGATGCTCCTGTATTATTAATGAATATTAATAATCTTAATGAATGTAGATAATTGATTAAAGTATAACAGCATCAGCTTCATTCAGTCTTAGTATATCTCAAAGCCTTTTACTCAGTTTATTTGGGTCTGTAATGTAGTTTAAGGTAATATCACCATTTTTATCATCTCATTCAGAGAAAAAAACAATAGATCAATAATTAAACATACTATGCAAAATTCATTTCTTCATCACACGAATTGATTTTATTTTCGAGATATCAAGTGCCCTTTCTGATCTCGTAAAAATTCATGTCTGATCATATGCAGTAATACGCTTAGGAGTGATTATGGTAAAATCCATGTAATAGTCAATAAACTTACCTGTCATCACCCAAGCAAGAACAAGTCAAGAAAATCAAATACATATCCAGATGAAAATTTCAAAACTAGATCAAAGAAGTTCTCAAAATTCAGTTCAATACACAAAAGCTAACAACAACATTGCAGTAATAATCCAAAGAAAGATTGGAATGAGAATCTTGAAAACGATATATATCTTATCTCTACGAACAAAACAAACATGTTCATCTCAAAATTCTTTCTTTGCTTTAAGCAAAGCTACATCATCAAAAGTAGAATCAAAATTCGAGAAAATTTTTACCATAAGGTTCTAGTAGATAATGTACTTAAAATTATTGGAGAACTGCATCATCACCTATTATAGAAGGAACAGACTCATTCTGAACAGGTAAATCACTTGTTGGCAGATTTGGATCAATATCAAATAAAGGAAAAACCTTTTCTAGAAATCCAAAATCAGATAGACGGGAAAATTCAGCTGGAAATGTTTCATTTCAAATTTCTCGAAGTTCTTGAGGAGGAAGATCTCACTTGACATAATAATAGAGTACTCAAGCTATGAGTACTCAAAAAAATAAAAAAGTTATGAATCGTCAAATTCAAGTAATGAGTATTCTCAAAAATGTAAGTACTCACAGTACAACGGTGTCGACAAGATCAACTAGAGATCGAAAGATATTCATACAGAAGAATGAAAAAAAGTGAGTTCCTTTACACCTTTTGTAAACAAATTAGTAAAATCTTCAAGACAGGGAACTAATTTTTAGATGACATCACTGAATAAATCAATGCACCTCAGCTAGCTATCAACACAATACTCATCCACTGACTGATACTCAATATTGAATACATTTCTGTTACAGGTAGATCTTTTACGTATTCAGCAATAAATCTAACCGTTCAGTACCCCATCAGATAGACTCACGACAGTAATCAGACACGAGTATATCACTCTTTATATTTCAGTAAAAAAATAGTCCGTACGATACATAAGAGCAAAAATCATTCCAGAAAAGATTGAATGAGGTTTACGTTAACTCTCTGTAACATATCTCGCTGATCATAAATATAAACAACTCATCGTCTAGAAAATGTATCTGATCGTCAAACAGAAAATGAGTCTAACGTTCTTCATATGAGTTCCTGATTGAGAAAATTTCATATTCTTCATAAGAGGCTTCATAAAGGAACAATACATAAAACAACATCTCAGAGTAATCTAAACTCTTTCCGCGAAAGAAGGTGCTTTTTTGTGATATATATAAGTCATATCACTACTCATAGTATTCCTCATACAAAACTCATTCATCATTTATTGAACTGTAGAATCTCAACAAGGTGATCCTGGTAGTAGTATCGTTCATAAAAGAACACATGTCAAAGTCTTCATCCTAAAATCACTCACAACATACACACAAGAAACAAATCATCTACAGAATTCTGTAAGAGAGAATAAAGTCTTTTGTAGTTTTTACCTCAGGCAAAAATGGAATGATTTGGTAATCGAGTTAGAAAAACATATCCAACAAGAAACGTAATACAGTAAAAAATACCATACCAGTATATTGGCCATCAAAAAATTTCGAATGCTACCATAGTTCATATTAAGAAATAAGAAGTATGTGAAAGGAGAAAACCTTAACTCACTTGAAAACTATACGAAAATTCATATCTATGTTAATAGATAAACCACAGAGATAATTTTACATTTTACATTATATCATGGATACAAAAGATACAGCACAGAAAATATCAGACACTGCCAAACAAGCTGAAGGTGCTATAGATGATGTCGTGTGAAAAGCAACTGCAAAAGTCGGTGAAGCACTTCCTGATAATGCAAAAAAGACAGCTCAAGACGTTGTTAATAAAGCTCACGAATTTGCTGGTAAAGTAGATAATCTGACATGAAAGGTTGATGAGTTTGCAGATAGCATTCTCCCAGCACAGTCATGAACAGATGTTGAATTTCAACCTCAGTGGAATGATTCTATTTCTCGTGTCTTCATTATAAGGCTCCTTTGGATTATCATTCAGTATCCAATCATTGCTGTTCGATGATTCATAACATTCTTTGCAACGATTATCAATCGAGTATATATGCTTGTTACATGATCGAGAAATCGTTTCCTACGAAATGGAATCGTAAGATACTACCGTCATTTCACAAAACGATCACTGTTCATTGCATGAATCATAGACAAGAGACCAGAGATTATTGAGAAGTAGATTTTTCAGACTTCTCTAACATCCCCTTACACAGATCATAACATTCCTTAGCCTCCTCTTGGAGGGTAAGGATTTTTTCTATATCAATAAGTTCATCAGACTGTAAGAGACGATGTATTTCTTCAAGACGTATATACGCTTTTTCAAAAGTCATAAGTGGTATTCAAAAATTTAAATGATCCTAATCTAACGTATCTTTAATCAGTCAAATGAATGATCTAATTTCATGTTCATATTTCTCCACATAATATTTCAAATCATAGGTAAACATAGCAGGATATAGCTTCATTTCCTCTAAAAGATCATCAAATGTATAATATAATAATCACATCGCTTCCTTATCAATATTTTTAAGTCTTCATCAGTAAACACCCATATAAAGGTATTTCTTATTCGCTATCGTAATAGTTCATTCTTTCATTTGTTTATCCATCATTATAATATCTGTATCTACATGGCTAATAATTGCTAATGTTTTTACATAGTCTTTTAATAAACGTAATCTTTGCTCAAAATCCTCTTCTTCCTTTACGACTAGACTAGGACACTGAAGCTCTTCTACCGTCTCAACCATTACGGTATAGTCAATTGGATCTCAATATTGTACATGTCATCCTACAGCTTTATCAAGAAGTCAAGGATTATGATTCTTGTGTTTTGAACGCTTCTGGATAATTAAATCTCATGATTCATTAAACAAAAAAACATCAATTACACTTACAGCCATACTTGGTTTTCAGGTTTCAAGAAATTGCTTAGTTTGCTCAGAGTAGAACTTACTTCTATCATATGTAATTGCTCATTTATGCTTATTTCATAGAATCCAACAAATAACTTGTTCTGTTTTTGACGACATGTATATTTCAACAATAAAAATAATGGAGGTTAAGTTTTAGACAACAATTTTCTTTATCAAAGAGATAAATGATCTAATATCCTTTTCGTAAGTTTTTAACATATACTTTAGATCATACGTAAATAACGCAGAATGATCTTGTATTTCACGTAAAAGATCATTGAAATCATAATACAAGATTCACATTGCTTCTTTATCTACATTTTTAACTCTTCATCAATACACACCAAAATATACATAGATTTTATTTGCAATTACAATTGTTCATTCTTTCATTTCTTTTTCCATGAGAACCGTATCTGTATCAATATGACTAAGTACAGCAATAGTCTTTACATAATTTTTCAATAATCAGAGTCTTTGTTCGAAATTTTCTTCATCTTTAACGACAAGACTTGGTGCTTGAAGTTCTTCTACTGTTTCAACCATAACTGTGTAATCAATGGGATCTCAATATTTTATATGACCTCAAACAGTTTTATCTAACAGTCATGGATTATGATTCTTATGCATTGCACGTTTTTGAATCAAGAGTTCTCAAGACTCATTAAACAAAATCACATCGACTATACTCACGACCTTAGTTGGAGTTGCGTTATCAAGAAAAGCTCTTGTTTGTTCCTCATAAAAGTCGCTTCTATCATAAGAAAACGATCATTTGTGTTTATTCTCTAAATCCCATACGATTACTTGTTCTTCAGTTGACATTTAGTATAAAAAGTATGAATAGTATAAAAAAGTATTCCTAAAACAATTGAATCATTTATTCTTATTTACCACCAATAGAAAATGGATTCACTTTTTTTCATGTTACCGTTTGATGCTGTCATTCAAAAGAAGATGAACTTTCACCGTTCATTGATGATGAAGAATTGTGTGTTAAGGCAGCTATGGAATCAGGTAAGGATTGTCTTTGCGTATTTTCTCTTAAGGGCTTCGTTGGAGTTCAAGATGGAATCACTTGTTTATAAAGTCACGAGGCTACTTTTTCACTGAGAGAAGTTCATCACATCACCTTAAATACAGATCAAATCAAAAGAAGACTTGCTGGAAAAATACCAATATAAATTGCTTCAGGTGGAACTCCTAAACTGAGAAAAAACTGCTCTGCATCTTTCCAAAAGAACAAGCAAATAAAGAACAATCGTACTCGTTTATCTTTTTTGAGTTTATCTAGCATTATCTAGCTATTGATCTATAAAAGACTATCTTGTCAGTATATATCTACAAAAAGTATACGATTTCTTTTTAGATTATCAAACGTTGTTGTACATGGCTACATCTGAAGTACTCTTTATTTGAATCCTGTGAGCTGGGATTTGACTCTTTATATGATTTCTGCTCTCCAAAGTGTATTTTCAGCAACAGATCAAAACTCATCGTAAATCGGCTGTTAAAAAATCCAAAGAAGTAACGTTATGATATGTCAGTGAGAAACTTGCTCCTATTATGCCAAATTTCCCATATAATTACAAAGATTTGACCTTTTTATGAAAATGAGTAGATTATGTCGTATTTGATTGACTATCTACCTGAAACCTTAAACAGATAATCTTCCTTGAAGTAAAAACTTGATGATCGAGAATGAATGCAAACGAAAAAATGATTCAAAAGATAATAGAAACAAAACGTGTGAGACATGAAGTTCTTAGAATAAAAGATATGACACTGTAAGTAGTATACTACACTACTCTTCCTGTATTACTCTCCTATATTTCTCTATTTAGATCTAGAATAAAACTTTGTACATATGAGTCTTAAAAGAATTTTCTGGCTACTTTTTTTTGCTATCATTGTGTCATTACTGGTATGAGGGTGAGTTTTTGTTTATAAGTACATATTTGATGATCTTCCAGAAATTAGTATGGAGACACTTGTCGATATTCCAGAAAAAACTGCGATCACAGATAGAGATTGAAATGTCTTGTATAACTTCTTTGAAGAAGATAGAACGTATGTTGAGTATGAAGATATACCTAGGCAGGTAATTCATGCATTTTTGAGTAGTGAAGATCGTAATTATCGAGATCACGAATGAATAGACTGATGGGGAGTAATTAGAGCTGTGATCAATAACCTAGAACGTGAATTTCTCAATAAAGACCTAAGACTACAATGAGCATCAACGATAACTCAACAACTCATAAAAAACATATACCTAACAAATGAAAGAACACTAAAGAGAAAAATACAAGAACTGATTACTACACGTAAAGTATACAAACTTTTATGAAAAAATTATACTGATGAGTTCTCAGATGCTACTGATGAGGAAATAGACATTATGGTGAAAAAGAAAATCCTTGAAATTTATCTTAATCTTATCTTCTTGTGAAACAACTCGTACGGAATTGAAACTGCTTCCAGACGCTACTTCAATAAATCATTACAAGACATATCACTTTTTGAAGCTGCACTATTATGATGACTTCCTCAAGCTCCATCAAGTTACAATCCTTTGACTAAAAGAAAAAAAGCGATGGGAAGCTGGAAGGTTGAAGATGGTGAAGAAACATACTTACTAGAAAATACATGAGAACTTACTGAAACATTTGAGAAACTTATCAAAGATCGTATTATTAAGAAGATCGAAACAACAAAAATAGATTTAGCAAAGCCAAATCGAATCACTGAATTTTGGCAAGATGATTTTGAAAACAATAATACAACCTACACATATACGTATACTCCAGGAAGAAAAGATTACGTTCTTCGAGCTATGTATCAAGAAGGACATATTTCAGCTAATCAACTTCTGGATGCTTTTGTAGAAGGAGTAGATTATACGTTCTCTAGATATAGTTACAACATTTCAGCTCCACATTTTGTTTTCTATGTCAAAGAACTTCTTATCAATAGTGATATGTTTGATGAAATTGATCTCACTGAAGATAAACTTTTAAAATGATGATATACAATCCAAACATCTCTAGATGCCGATATTCAATCATCTTTAGAGAAAACTTGAGAGTGAAATATTTGAACATTGAATAGGTACTGATGATCAAGTAGATCAGCACTTCACCTAAATAGTACAAATTGAGATATCTTAGGATATTTATGATCACTCAATTATTTCGATGCAGAAACAGATGGACAATACGACCTAATTCATGCTAGAAGACAACAATGATCATCATTAAAACCATTCATCTTTGCGAAACTTTTTGAAACGTTTCCTCTCAAACCTTCGTCTAGTATCATAGACGAAGAACTTGATGTGTGAAATTCATATACTCCAGGAAATTCAGATGGAACATTTCGAGGTATGATGACAATGTCAAAAGCACTAAACAATTCAAGAAACCTACCTGCAATTAGAGCTCTGTATGCAATAGGATGAGAAAGCGTTGTAAAACCGTTTCTACAATCCTTATGACTATCAAATATCAAAACTGATCATCCATACTGATACACCCTTACCCTATGATCTGCAGAAGAGTCTTTGTATAACTTATGACAAGCATATCTACAACTTAGTTCTCCTCACTCAACAGTACCCAGAATTAATCCAATTCTCTCTATAAAAGATAGACATGGGAAAACTATCTATTCTAAAGATTGAGAGAATGTAAACAGAATCATACCAAGAGCAATTTCTAAACAACTTCGGAATATGCTCACTAAACGTGAAGAAGTAAACAACTCACGAAGACACTATACCCAGTTCGAGTGAATTCCTAAATATGCATATAAAAGTGGAACTTCTGACACAAAAAGATGAGGAGTTACCTATCCAAAAGATTGATATATAACAGTCTACACTCCTAAAGATACGATCATTACGTGGGCATGAAATATTGACAGTAAACCTCTTTGACCAAAAGGATTGTGAAGTGTTATCAATAAAGATTTTATGCAATCATATATAGATGAGCTTTGAGTCGATTTTCGAGGATATGATGAATGATATTTCTGAAATTACCATGAATGAGATGAAGACACCTATGCTTTTACAACGTATTCAGATGTATCCGACTGAGCTGCGAATGTCTTATGGTATAAGTAAAAACTGCACAAACTAAGTACAAACAGTATTCATGTATGGTTATGTTACGATAATAATAGACAATCGAATTTACTTACCATCATCTACTTATTCATGAAAAAAAATGTTTTCTTCTTTACGTGAGAATGAGTATACAACCTCAAAAATGAAATTTCACGTTGGAAAAATAGTTTTATCCAAAAGTATTGATCTCAAGGAATTTATATTTTTCGTCATGGGGAAATTGATTTTTCACAAATGAGAGATGCCCTCTTATGATGAGGATTTTTTGCACAGAAATCATTAATTGTTGCATATGGAATTCCAAAAGACCTCACGTATTGAAAAGAAGCATACACTTCGTCAGAAATTGAGGATTTTCTTAAAAAAAACATAGAACATATTCCATCAGATAATATTCTCATTCTTGTTAGTTATAAGCCCGATAAAAGAACATCTGGGTATAAGTTTTTTTCAAAACAAGCAACATTAAAACAATTTTCTCCACTTAAAACTCCTGCTCTGTTGCAATTGATACATGAAAAATCTCATTGAAAATTATCTTCTTCTGATATTACCTATCTTTTGGAAATAGTATGAACTGATGCATGAAATATTGTCCAAGAGTGTAAAAAGTTGATAGCATATGCCGATTTTCATTCCAAAGAAAAAATCTCAAGAGAAGATATTGATCATATTGTCGTTCGTCATACTCAGCATGATAACTTTAAAATATTAGACACAATACTTACGGATCCACAGAACACACTTCTCTCACTGCAAAAAGCACAAGACCAGTGAACAAATATTTTTGAACTTATGTGATTACTGTTACGATGATTAAAATTACTTATAGGAATAGCTGATCACCTAGAACAATGAATAACCTCTTCGAAGGATATTGCTTCATCACTAAAGGCTCATCCATTCGCTGTAAAAAAACATCTTAGTAAATCAGTTCAGTTAACAAAAAAAAGTAATGAGATTAAAAAATTATTTTCATATTTTTTAGAAGTAGATCGGAAAATTAAAACTGGTCAACTACCAGCAGAGTCACACCGAGTACTTCTTAAAAAAGCTATTAGTGAAATGTAGATCAATGGAAAGAAAGTGGTTTCTATCTATTTATAAAACCAACTTTTCCAAAAAAGCTCTTTAAGAATTTTTAATGCGTTTGAGCTTGATTGCCCTTTTGCAAGACTATATTCAGTATAGGAGATATGTACTGGAATTTCTGTATACACAAGTCATTCTCTATACATAGAATGAACAATATCATTCTGGTATGTAAACCCATCGGATTCTATATGTATTTTTTCTAAGATATCACTTCTATACATTCTATATCATGTCGAGACATCAGTAAGCCAAATTCAATTAAAAATATAAGTAATAACTCTTGCTCACTGTAAAATACATTTCCTAACAAAAGGAATATTCTTTGCAGATCATCATTCAATAAATCTACTTCAAATAATAACTTCTAAAGAGCAATCTCAGTCAATTGCTCTTTCGAAAGTTTTCATATCAGCAATATTCATTTGACCGTCAGCATCATACGTTACTCGCCGCTGAATTCAATTTTCATGGGAATTACTCTGAGCGTAAGCAAACAATGTTTTGTTTGCTGCTCATCATCATCTATTAATTAGATGAGAAAGTAAAACTATATCAGCCTCATGTTTATATTTCTTCTGTAAATTTCTAACAATATTATTTGTGCTATCTGTTGATCAATCGTCACATACTACAATGAATGTATATCATCCTTGTACGATTTCTTCAATAACTGATCATATTGTAGACTCCTCATTATACGCTCTGATTAAAAAACCAATCGGTTTATGTTGATCTATTAGTGATTTTTTTTGTTTAATTGGATTGGTTACAGAAAAAGCTGTGCATAATTTTGTTATTTGTAAATCCTTTTTCGTGTCAGTATTTACAAGTTCTATGTACAAATAGGTTAGAAAAATGATACTCATGTAGACAATAAGATCAGCACCACGAGCAAGTCAAAAATACTTTCAAAACGTTTCTAATGCTTTTGGAAAGAGAATAAAAAAAATTATTACTCATGTTCCTCAAGCAAAAACCATGAAATGTAAAAAATTGAACTTCCTTCTTTGAAAGAGATCAATGAAAAACAAGATAAATACAAATCATATTATTATAACAATTACATCAAGTCGCTGCATATCTCATATATACAAAAAAAGCACCCTCTCTCAAGGATACTTTTCTCTTAGATAAGAGTATAAAATACTAGATCTTCAGGTTTATTCATATAGACTATCCAGTTTTCAAAATTTGTTAGCTAATAGATAATAGAATCCACATCTCTCTTTGTTTCTAAATTGAGACATTTGCTCAGCCACTTCCTTTATAGCTGTCATTCATTCATCTGCGTTTTCTACTCAAAGTCTTTTTTGAACAAAATTTCTCCACACTGTTTCTAGTTCATTTTTGTCAGTTCCAGAAACAAGCATTGCATCTCTATTTCAAATAACTGTTTTCATTCTGTTTACAATCTTCATAAGATTTTCATCACTCACTTCAATTCATAATTCTTGAAGCTGAGACTTAGATGCGTCAAATCTTTTTTGCATGTGCTCTTGTTCATTAATATCTGCCATAGTTCTTGAATAGAATAGATAAAAGTACATGAACTTCATGTAGTGATCAAATCATAAGAATAGAGATTTATAGTTCAAGAAACAAATAACAAAACCCATTTATTTTAGCTTGTCAACTATCTTGTCAATCATCTAGTCGACTTCTCATCTATTTACTTGTGTAGTTTCCTCTCTGTTGCTGACTTCTACTATTTTAACTGAAAATTCTTTTTCTTGAGTCTGTATTATAATTTCATCTGATCAAGTAAGTGACAGAAGCTTCTTTCTAGTAAGTAGCTCTCATCAAGAGGAACGAAGCAACGCAAATCATTTTGACAAAATAGAATCAACTGAATAGCTACGAATAGATCCATACATATGTTCAATACTCGTCGAGAGAAATTTCATTTTTGTTGCTACCAAAGAACTAATTGTAGGTTTCAAAAATTCTAAACGCTCACGATACATTGATAGTTTTGACTGAGCATTCCTATTAATTGTATCAATCATAATTTTCAATTTCTGTGAAAATATTGTCGTTAATGTCTGTATGTAGTATCACACATCTGTAGGCGTTTTACAGGTATGATAACAGACATGATCTAGTACTGAAGTATCTGTTGTGTGTCATACAGCAAGAATGACGGGAACTGGGAAACGACATATTTCTTCAGCAATTGCAGCATCATTTTGCCAGAGCATTCATTCTTTTCCTCATCATCCACGCAAAATAACTACTCAATCAAATCCTTTATGATCGGAGAAAGAGAAAAGTGATCACTGTCATTGTTCCGATCAATCTTGATATATTGAATGAATCTGCTTCAGAGAAGTAAGTACAGATTTTTTTGCAGCATTTCAGTGGACCGTTGTATCAAAAATTTGATAGGTAGAAGAAGATCACTCTTGAGCAAGAATAGATTGAAAATCTTTGAAACCTTCCGAACGTGCTGAAGTGATTATTGCAAAATGGTATGGAGGGTAACCAAACGATGTTTGCTTATTACGTTCTAGAATTCATTTACGTTTAAGTTCAAGCAGAATATTTTTTGACTGTTTTTGCAGTTGACCTAACGTGTATTCTGCTGATAACTCATGGACACGTAAACTAAATCATCGCAAATGATGAAAGGTGCAAGACACATACACATGGATCTTTTTTCAAAGGAGATCTTTCGTTGTTACTCAGGTTTCTTTGAGAAAATCATCTAATAAGTTAGTTTCTCGTACTATTCATGTCGTTTTGGTACGAACTGTTCAAGAGGTATCATATTCAACAAAATCGATATATACACGATTTGGATAGACATTAACTTTTACTATTTCTGCTTCAACTCGGGTAGAAAAATCATCGAACAGCTGACCAAATCAACTTTCAACGATATGCATAATCTCAGATAATGAGAGTGTTTTTTTCATAGATTACATCCAAAAAATTACTAGAAACAATTGACATAAACCGATAAATACTATTTCATTTGATTTTCATCTCATAACTCCTATATATACATATATAAACTGATACATCAAATCATTACAGGAGAATACATTCACATACATCTAATATACTGACATGTGAATCACATTTTTACAAACTGCTGGTGAATGAATACACGTAAAACGTTACTAAGTAACATGAACAGTTCTATTTTTTCCTTTTTCATTTGAGTTCTTATCATGCTATGACTTTTGGCATGATGCTCAAAACAGCTTTCTGCACCATCATGATTTTTTTGAATGGTGTATGATAAGCTCCCAAAACACTCTCTGGTTAGCATTGTTCAGAAAATTGAATCAACACCTTCTTTTTCAGCAAAACAACAGTATGAATCGACTCGAGCTATACTTCCAGAATTACTCGACTGATATGTTAATCAAGATTCAGAACTAACCTGAGACTTACATATTGAGGTACATTCTGAAGGAAATCACTATGATTCATACTCATATAGTATAGATTTCGATATTCTAGCTAATTGATTCCTTTCAAAAAAGAAGAAACTCAACATACACTGAAATATACTCATTATACTCAAAGACAATTCATTATATACCTATATAGAATCTCTTGAATATACACCTGTAGGAAATGAATTACAGTCAGTCCATCTTCGATGACTCTTACTCAAAAGATATAAAGAGACTCGAATACGTCGAGATATCCCTACTCAAATAGGTTATTTCGTCCCTACTCGACGAAAAGATCGTATCAATTCAAATATGATCTCATCGCATATGGTATCTAATATGAGTAATGGTTGGTATGCTGCAACAACTGGAGAAACACTATGGTTGGAGGATACAATTACTGAACTAACTGAACATATCGATATAACACTAGTTCCAGAAAAACTCGCGATTTCACTTATACACGATAGTGAGGAGAATAAACAGAAGAAAAAATCATATATCACTGATATACACACAACAGGAGATATACATATATCATCAACTTGAACAACTCAATTTTCATCATCACGTTCAGGATATACATCATCGTTCGATTGAAATATTCTGATCCCATCAGGTATAAAATCAACACTTTCATTTGACTCAACATATACGCCAGTAAGGGTAAGTAAACACATACCCCTTCCAGTAAGTTTCATCGAATGATCAACAATATTAGTAGATCAAATTTCTAATTAAGTGAGTGGTTCTAGCTCATATCATCAGGAGACATCCTTTACAGTTCGTCATTCATTCGTAATCTGTTCTCTAAGAGAATCAGCTTTTTCATACTCTTTTGCTTTCTTTGCAGATTGACGTTGCTCAGCTAGTTCCTTAATAGAATCTGGAGCATCAACATTTTTTTGCGTAAGGACTTCTTTCACGAGATCTATGAGTCATATCTTTAAGATAACTTGATCAAGAAGCAAAGCATCCATCGCATCTTCATGTGACGATCATGCGTGAGAATGAAGAAGCGTAAGAACCGAAACCGTATCAAGATCATCAGCAAGAGATGCTTCTGCCTTTTTATACAAAGGATACGGGACATAACTATCCAGAAGCTTAATATCTTCTAACGAAACTTGTGAACTAATTTTTTTTGCTAAATTTGATCTCGTTTTTTTTGCGCTTTCCATTGCTTCCCAAGAAAAATCAAGGAAGTTTCTATAATGTCAGGTCAGATAGAAATATCTTAGGTCAAGAGCATCATATCACTTAGCGATAATACCTGGAATACTTAAATCATCTCATTTAGACTTACTCACCTTTCATCCATCAATATTAAGAAATTGATTATGCATTCGTCGATTTACCCATTTTGAACATCATAAACTACATTCTGCTTGAGCAATCTCATTGGTATGATGAACCGTAACATGATCAATTCATCACGTATGTATATCAATATGTTTTCATAGCTCTGCATTTGCCATTGCACTACATTCTATATGTCGTCAAGGAAATCATCTTAAACGTTCTTCTTCATCGGTTACTTCAGATCTTTTTACAAAAACAATATCTCCTTGGTAATCACTTTTCAATCTAAAATCGTTCTCATTAAACGTGTCGTCAACGACCATTGCTCAACTCCTGTCTCCATCATACACCCATTCCATAGATCTTTGCTCATCTTTTGGTGATATTTTCCAGAGTGCAAAATCCGAGAGATTTCTTTTCTTACTCGAATCGATTTTTGCACCATCTCATCTATGATCAGAATTCATTCACTCAAAATCTAGCTGTGCAAGTTTTCCATAGTCTTGTACTTTGGAGGTATCCATATATACCCCATCTCATTCTATAACGTATGTGAATCACTTTTCAGTAAGTGCTTGTACCATATCGATCTGTTCTTGAATATATTCTGTAGCTCTTGTATACACATCAGGATGAGAAATCATCAACTCAGACATATACTTCTTGAAGTTGTTCTCATACATTCTCGCAACTTCCCAAACCGTCTTATTCTCTCTTCTCGCTCACTTTTCCATTTTGTCTTCTCATTGATCTCCATCATCTGTCAAGTGTCCAACATCAGTAATATTCATAACATGATTCACTGTATATCATCATACAGACCTAAGGGTTGATTTTAAGATATCTACAAACATATATGCCCTCATATTTCAGATATGAGGATCTCCGTAGACAGTAGGTCCACAACTATATAGCTTTATTTCATCTTTAGAAAGAGGAACAAAGAGTTCTTTACGACGAGTGAGGGTATTATACAAATGAATGTCCATCTAATTGAGATATCAATAATAAATTATACATGTATAGTAGTGAAAGTTCTTTATATATCAAAAAAGACACTACATGAGTGTCTTTTTTCTTCCCAAAAGAAAATTTATGAGATATAGTTTAGACACGATCATGGAGAACTAATCACTACAAGATTCTTGAATCTTGGTAGCATAACTTCTCGCGTATCACTCATAGACCTGTCTACTTTTTGTAAACTGCTCTGATGAAAATGATTCTAACGATTCCAATCTCTTTTTTGCCTGTTCTAATGTCTTTACGTTCACACATTTTCAAGCATCCATTGTAGAAATCAGTTCTTTAAAATATCTTTCAAGCTCGTGTTGTTTCCTTACCTCTTCACCATTTTTCCCTGTTATGTTTCAGAGAAAGACTTCTGCTTTCTGAAGAAGAACCTCTACTCCTGCGAAGATAGATGTTTTTTCTGCAGGATGCGTCTTGAGATAGTTAAAAGCAATAACCAAAAGAATACATCATATGATAAATTCTACCATGTTCATGCGAAATCTTTTCTTCTTTTCTGCAAGACTTCATCTCATTTCTAGAAGAGTGTCATCTACATTATCTGTTTCAATATGTACTTCATTTACATTATTTTCGTTCTTTCATTCAAGAGTAGTTGCTTCCGTAGACATAGACACTAATAATATAGTAAATAAACTTTAAATTTGAATGTATAGTAAATTAATATTGAATTTAGACATAATTTACTACGTAGTCTATCGCCGTAAATGCAATTAAGAACTTCTATTTGGTCTAAATGTAAGAGTACTTTAAACGTCTAAATTTATATGCGATATACTATAATAAATTGCAATCACAATACTGATATTTGAAAAGAACTCAAAGAGAAAATCTACCTAGTTACTCTTTTATAGTTCCCATACCAGTCATCAAAAGATCCATCTTCTATCTTCGTTTGCATACGACGCATAAGACGATAATAGAAATCTAAATTTTGAAGCGTTGCAAGACGTTTACCAAGAAGTTCTTTTGCTCTCATCAAATGTCTTAGATATGCTTTGGAGTACGTACGTAGCTCTGGAATGATGGAATCTGGAGAGATTGGGGAGAAATCAAACTCATATCTCTTCCCAACAATACGGACACACTCATAATGATTCTCATCTACTTCAAATATCAGTGATCAATGACGAGCACTACGAGTCGGATAGACACAATCAAACAAATCGATTCATGCTGCAACACACTGCACTAGTTCTCTTGGAGTCCCGACTCATAACAGATGACGAGGCTTATGAGCTTCTAGAATGGTAGTCTGTGTTCTCACTTCCATAAGAGTTGTCTCTTCAGAGTTTGTATTACTTGCGATTCATCAAATAGAATATCCAGGAAAATCAAATTCTTGAATAGACTCTGCATGAGCTTTACGTATGTCTGGATAATGCATTCATTGTGGAATTCATCGAAGCATAGGCATAGATCCGTCTTTGGTATAGTCAGGATGTAAGTTCTCCCGTTCCTGTACTGCTCTCCTCATCCATCTATCAGTTCTACGCACCGAATCCCATGTCTCATTCACCGAAGGCTGTGCTGGTAAGACATGGTCTAGGATAAGCGCTACATCTGATCATAAGGTCGTTTGTATTCTCATACTTTCTTCAGGAGAAAGAAAGTACTTCTTTCCAGATCTTTCCTCACGAAACATCACCCCTTCTTCAGTTATCTTACGTAATGCTCAAAGACTAAACACTTGATATCCTCATGAATCAGTCAAGATAGGTTTATTCCATGAATTAAATGCATGTAATCATCATGCAGCATCTATAACCTTAGTTCAAGGTCTTACCCATAAATGATATGTGTTTCACAGAATTATCTCAGCTCACAACCTAAGCATATCTTCCATAGAGAGCGCCTTGATAGCTCCCTGAGTTCCTATTGGCATAAAATTTGGCGTCTGCACAACTCCACGAGACATGGTAACCTCGCCGCGACGAGCCATCGTTTTTGTTGATTTTGCTTTGATGGTAAAAATTCAGGAAGACATAGCTTATAAGGATATACAAAGATACATAGACTAACGTATAGGTTACTTTCGGTTAGTATATATTCGAATCATAGTGATACTCAGAAGAAGAAACAAGTGATTTTCATTCCATGTACAGTATATCTCATGTAAAGATCATCATAATATCACTTATTCTTCTAGTTCACAATAACCATCGCATGATGATCAATATCCAATCCATCTTCATTATGTAACATAACTCAAACGTTTACCCATGGGGCAGGTCAGAGATTTGGAGCATACGTAAAGGATCAACCACTGTCAGTGGACGTATAAAATACGTCCCTACTTCCTGCTGTATCCTCAAAACATATCGCTACCTCACTATTTGGTTGACTACTCGTTCATGCAATAACGGTTGGACTCAGATCTGTGATGACGAAGTTTTTGCTCGTATCATGTAATGGAGCATCGTCTCGGCAATATTCTATTTTACATTCTGATGAACATCAGTCATGAGAAGTGAGATTACCATCATCGCACTCTTCATCTACGTCTATAGTTCAATTTCAACAAGGAGCACAGCTCGAAGCTGGAGTCAAGAGATTTCATCCTATGATACTAAACTCTGGTGATACGGCTCATCAAGGACAAGAATGAGTTACTCATGAACCTATTCAATAGCAATCTAAATCTTGATATCATGAAAGATGTCCTGGTGCCCAGAGGATTTCCAGGGGATCTATAGTACACAGAGCATTTGACATCCAAAGAATTTCTATCGGATACTTCCCTGGTTCTGGAAAGGTCACTCGGTGATATTGCTTTCGATTTCATCACGGTGATTCGGTCAACCGACTATACTCAAATAATTGATTATCTCATATAGTCAGACGTAAACCATCATTCACATGAGATCAAATAGTTCGTTCGACTGGACTTCAAGGAGTTCATGGAACATTCAGAAATCATGTAAGACGCATCGCATTCAACTGTGTAGTTTGCGTTGGTCGAGAAGCTCATCAAGGAAAATTCCCCGGTGATGTACAGCTAGGAGAAAGGTAAGAATAATCAAGCGCAGGTTGAATATTTCACGTACTACTATACATAATATCGTTGAGCGTCATATCATCTAATCTTTCTATATAATGAGGAAAATTTTCTTCGTTGTATGCTATTGGTCAAGTTGAAAGAGAGACTGCTTCTTCACAAAGTCCTATAATAACAGGCTCATCTACGAATTCTCAGCTTTTGTCTCAGGTATCAAGGATATTCTCGCACAATGTTGGGGATCATCAATCACACACAAATCCGTCATTAATAGTACAATCATTCGCACACCCATCATCATTTTCGACATCTCAATCATCGCATTCTTCACTTCACTCCACTCTTCAATTTCCACAATAAACGGTCTCGACTTCTCCACAATATTCTGTTGCCCAGGGTGATCATGATCCATCACCACTCGCTCTTATATAACATTGAAAATCATATGCGTCACTAGTTGGGATGGTATATAATACAGGGTTATTTGTTGTATATCGTGAAAAAGCATCTCGTGTAGTGGATGATATTGGTTTCGCTCTCATCGCATATAACTCAGCATAGGTTCCATCACACGACATCTCAACCTGATCTCACATTTCCAGTTGAGTTCAAGAAACATCTACTCATCACAA
>CALCME010000034.1 GCA_937965925.1 Candidatus Absconditabacterales bacterium
GCTACGGCAGAATCTAGAGAACAAATCTTACAAAAAGTAACATCAAAAATTGATAGTATCAACTCGCTTCTTGCTAGATCAACGTTTGTTCAATGAAGTAAGGAACTCAGATCATACCAACTCGCACTAGAAGTGCTTTGGATGGTAGATAGTTTATTGTAAATTGATTTGAGAGACGAGAACTTGTGATTCACTACTAATCTCATATATACATGGTATATGAGATTTTTAGTTTGTGAAACTATATCCAATGGAAAAGCTGCGTACATCATTACACCTGAGAATTGCTTGAGTGCAAGCTGAATTAGGTAATGGGAAACGAAAAAAGTTGATCTCCCCATATATCAAGCCCGATCGTAAAAAAGCACTGATTCAGTTGCTTAATAGTTTTTGACCGTTTCTTGGAATTTGGATATTGATGTATCTATGAAGTATGTTTTCTTATTGGATTGTCCTTCCTCTTATTTGTATCAATGCGTTTTTCTTAGTAAGGATCTTTATTATACAGCACGATTGTGGTCATCAGTCATTCTTTGGTATCAAAAATAAGCGTTTGAATAATGTGATCGGACGAGTATGTAGCTTTTTTACAACCATGCCTTTTTCTTATCGAGCGAGAGCTCATCACTTTCATCATGCCCATAGTCGTCAACTGGAAACGAGAGAAATTGGTGACATAGACTTTGCAACAGTACAAGAGTATCAAAAAAAATCTTGGTGGAAGAAAGTGTGGTATAAGACCTTTAGGTCACCAGTGGTCTTATTCTTTTTTGCTCCAATAGTATATTTTCTCGTCAGCAATAGATATCCATTTTTAGACTTTAAGAGCATGAAGGAGTCGATTAGGCGGTCTCAGCTTGTTAATAATATTGCATTAGTGTGACTGTATGTGTTACTTGCGTATCTGTTATGACGACAAAGGTTTCTTATAATTCAGATGTGAACAGTATTTTTGTTTTCTATCATAGCGTTTTGGTTTTTCTATGTGCAACATCAGCATGAAGAAACCTATAATCAACGAAAGGGAAACCGGGACTTTCTTGCTTCATCATTACTTTGATCTACCTACTATAAACTCCCAAGAGTCTTTCAGCGACTCACGTGAAACATTGGACTTCACCATATACATCACCTATCGAGTGCGATACCAAACTATCATCTCCAATCATGCGTAGATGAGCATCCAGTTCTGAGTAAGTACGTTACGATTATGAACTTTAGACAAAGTTTATCTTGTGTGAATAATAAGCTCTGGGATGAGAAACTACAAAAAATGATATGATGGAAGGAGTATAGGCAGATGTACGGGTAGAGTACGAGTGTAGTACCTGTGTAGTAAAGAGAATCTACAAACTAGCCAAATAGACTGGCTCAAATATCTCATGATCAACATATGATGCTGGGATTCATCTTTTGGAAATAGTGAAATCCCCAACGATTGTTCTCATACAATCATAGACAAGTTCTCCGCAGTTAAATTTATTTTCATCTCTTCGTAGGTCTAATCAAATAATGTCAGAAACAGCATCTCCGGTGTCATATGCTGATTTGTTTTCGACATGTTTATATGCATATTCGAGAAAATCAAATTTCTTATGTAACGACGGGTATTTTGGTCTCAAGACAAGGACTTTTAGTGGAGTTCTTTCTTCTAGATAGGAGAGAAGTGATTCTTTTTTTACTCCTGTCCTTCCTTGTGAATTATCGAGCGTAGAGTGTACTCGGTCATATCATGATTCAGTATGAAGTCAGACAATTCATATATGTGAAAAAATACTTTTTGAGAAGAACTGAAGGAGAAACGATGCAGACTTATTGAGTAATCTATTTCGATAGGTTCCGTGTGCTTCATAGCTCACTAAGAGTATATCTCCCTCTTGTAGTACTTTCTCCAATAGATGGTGAGAAGATGAGATTTCTGTGTGCTGGAGACGAATGATTTGATTTTGTATCTGGGAGATGATCGATATGTAGTGAAGCCTCTTATACGTATGTGCTTCATCCAGACATTTCTGTTTCAATTTCTGTTTGAGCAGTTGTAAATAGGTAATATCTTGTACATCTTCAAACGACTCCTCAGGAAACGTCTCATCTTCGTTTTTTATATGGAAGAAATTCTGAACTATACTAGACATACTTACCTCCAGATCTTTCGTCTGTGCTTTTGAGTGCTCGATGAGCTGATGGAGTATGATTTTTGGTATGATATATGGAGTGGTGGTCATATTGAGGAACGGCTAGTAAACGTTTTAATCAAACTTTGTTCGATATGTATTCATCTTATTTTCTATAGTTGTTACCGTTGCTTCAACTCTCTGTTCTAAGAGTAACATGTGATTTTCTTTTTCGTTATTTCATTCATCTTGTCTCTTTTCTGTCTGTTCACTTTTCTCCTGATAGTCATTTCCGTGTTCAAGTGAGTTCATGATATATTCAATATATAAAAAAACTGTCTACCTAATGGTACATGGTGGGAGTGGATTTGTCAAAGATTTGCATAAACAATCTACTTTAAGTACAATTAAACTATGCAAAATTCCGATATTCTATGATGATTGATCAACTGGTGAATGAGTGAGAAAGAGGCTCGTATCTATCTTACCATTTTAGAATTGTGAAGCGCTCCAGCAAGTACAATCGCAAGGAGGGCTTGAATTAAAAGAGCTACGACGTATGGGATATTGAAAGATATGATGACACGCCAAATAGTTTCTTGAATTGAGAAAAAATGAATAATGCATTTTCAAACTATTGACCCCCAGCGTCTCCATAAGAGACTAGAGAATCGTTATGTTAAGTTTGAAGAGGTTCTTCCTCACTTGATAGAGCGTAGTAATGTGTATGATAACAAACCTCAGATTGTTTATTATGAAGGGATATCTTGACTCAAGGAACTTTATGATCAACTCTTATTCTCAGAAAAACCTATCTTTTCTTTTTTGAGTGATGATCAAATACAAGAATCTCTTGGAGAATACTTGAATACTGAGTTTGTCCAAAAGAGAAGAAAAGAAGAAATACATGCTTCGGTTATTGTAAGTGATACAGCTGAAAATGTTGGATATATTACCTCAATAGAAAATGATAGATATACGAAGATTAAAATAACAGATAATTTATTCTTACTCGACTTGAAATGAGAAGTAGTTTTGTATGGAGATGAGAATGTTGCATTCTTTTTGTATTCACCTGATGAGTTAGTTTGATATATGATCAAGAGTAAACAACTATATACAACGATGAAGGCAATGTTTAGTTTTATCTGGAGTACTGTTGAGTAAATGGTTGATATTCAGGTATTGAAAGAATATTTTAAGAAATTACTTATTAAAGAACATGGACTATTAAGATCTCAAGAAGTTTTTCGTATTCTTTCCCCAGATAAAGATTTTGAAAATCTTCTCCAATGAAACCTTCCCCCATGAATGTTGTACACAGGAAAAGCATGAAGGGAACTAACAAAAATTGATGAAGATTTGACTCATGCATATACTATTTTGGTTAATATATGATTGTCTGAAATATTTTTACGTGAATGATCACATCTCTTGAAAGGGGCTCCAAATTTGAAGAAGTGTTTATCAAAACTATATCGTTGGAGAG
>CALCME010000035.1 GCA_937965925.1 Candidatus Absconditabacterales bacterium
AATGATCTATAGATGATCATATCCATGGTGTCTCATTTGAGTGTTCCGACCTTAAGTTTTTTGTTTACAGTTTGGAGCGTCGACTCCTTCGACCCTTGCAAGAATGACAGGTATTCCAAGGGCATCTATCTATGATATAGCGAGGAGATTACTCCAATCGTGATATCTTACGTAAGCAAAAGAAAAGGGAAAAACTCGTTTTGTGGCGGTAGAACCACAGTTGATCTATATAATGTTGAATGAGAGGAAGAATATTTTAGAAGAGCAGGTGCTTTGATTCAAAGAGATGCTTCCAATGTTTGAAAAAATGAAACAATATACCGGACACCTCCCACAAGTGCAATACTATGAAGGGAAAGAAGCATTAGAATACTTTTTCAATCAGATCGCAGAAGCCTCATATTCGTATTCTATCTTTAGTCTAGATGATCTTCTAAAGCATGTCTATCATGACATCGATCATGTCTTAGAGAAACTCTCGCATAGAAGTATACGTTGAGCGAAACGTATCATGTCTTCATCAGAACTCTCCAAAGAGTATCTTTCAAAGCAGTCGAATGAAAACATAGAGCGAAAACTCCTCCCTGAGTGATATGAAATGAAAGCCGAGATTACGTTGTATGATGGTGTTCTCTTGCAGATGTCATTTGGTGATCATCCTACTATACTTGAAATGAAGCATCCCATCTTCTATCAAGCACATAAGACACTTTTTGATTATATCTGGACGAGTTTGTAGTTTGTTTTTAGTCGTCTGAATTTACTTCTTCTTCCACCTACCAGGAGAGGACTCCCAAATGATTCACAGGAGTTCTAGTTCTGCGATCTGTGAAAGTATGACTCACGCAGAGACGTTAAGAACTTTGGAAAAAGACTCAAGAGAGTGAATTGTAGTGTCCTTAAATGAGTTGAGCATTGTTTTCTGAACAGGGGTAAGTGGAATAAGAGACGGGGTATGACTCTCCGTTTGGGGGTGAGTGATCGGAAAATATTCGTCATACAGTGAGTTAAAGTTCGTAACGGGAAGAAGTATTCCTTCTGTAAGATAGGCATTAGATCATGTACTTCAGGTTTCATATATTGATGCAGGAACTGTATAGGCTGGAATATTCATCTGTTTTGCAAAATCTATAGTAATCAGGGTTCCAGATTTTTTTCAAGCTCATGGAGTAAAAACACAACGAGAAAGTCAGGCAACGATTCTGTTTCTCTGGGGAAATGTCCAAGGGGCAGGTTTTTGCTTGAGACGAAACTCAGATATGATGAGTCATCCATTGTCTATTACTTTTTGTAGAAAATCTCTTTTAGATGAGGAAAGATAGTATCAAAGTCCTCATCACAGAACGACTATTGTGGGTATTCATTTTTTGATCGACAATTCATGGCAGAGGGTGTCGATTCACTCTGCTCATCAGGAAATAGTTGCTCATACTCATGCTCATATGGTATCAAAGAAATCTCCCAGAACTGTTTTCATGTATGATGTTACTTTTCTAGGTCACACTACTCATAAAAGCGGAAGATCTAAAAGTTCTTTGTTTCATCGTGTATAGATGATATAGGGACGTGAAGATAATTTTGAGAAACTGAAATGAAGATCGACTCCAGAAACCATACTTTCTATCTGCTTCTTTTTCATTCGTGTCTCGAGATCTTTTGTGTTATATTTTGATAGATCTATCTCTCATCTTTTGAGGTTAGTTGGTGTTATAGTATCATCAAGTGAATAGATCAGACTATGTATATGAAACATGATTGATTGATTTTCCTTTGTATTGATAAAACTCTCGTTGAGAAAGATGTTTACATCATAAAAAAACCTGCTCGATTTCGAACAGGCTTTTGTGATTTTCTTAGTAATTTCCTCCCATAGTGTTTTGAACTAGGGATAGTTTATTACATACTTTCTATCGTATAGAAAACTCAGTTCTTTCCATACTGCAAGATAGTTCCGTCTTCTAATACTACGGTATATACTCATCCTTGGTAGTAAATACCATCAATAGATGTTGCATAGGTAGATACGTCATATCTAGCTAGTGGTGGAAGTTCTACTGATCAGATAGCTGCTCCAAAAAGAGCTTCGTAATCTAAGTCAGCATCGTCTCCCGCTCCTGTATCAAGAAGTTCTCCAAACAAGCTTGATTCGTCTCTAATGAACTCAATTTCTCCTTCAAAAAGAGAGTTGATAGTAAGAAACACTCCATTGTGTCCATACTGAAGAATAACTCCACTCTCTAAGAGTACTGTGTAGATTCCGTTTGCAGAATATACTCACAAGATTGTTGAGCTATGGTTTGCTACATAATCTTGAGCGAGAAGTGGGAGATCGTATTCTTCCACTCTTTCTCCATATTCAGCAATAAGATCTGCTTCGTAAATAGTCTTCGGAGTCGTGTCTTCCAGTTCACCTTCAGAAGATCCACCTGTATCCAAGAGGAATTCAGGGAACGTTTCTACTGAAGAGATAAGCATCATGTTGTTTCTTTTCACTCTATTGTAGACATGTACAAGTTCTTGCTTGTAGTCTTTTTCAATAGCGTCAACCATAGCTTCAATTTGACTAGGTGACGATGGACTCAAACCAATAGGTGAGTAATTTGTCGTCGATGCAAAAGCACTCGTTCATATAGCAGCTCATAGTGCTAGAGCTATACCAATTTTTACATGTTTTTTCATTCTAAGATGAAATAAGTAATAAAATGACAGAAAGAAGAGCGTAAATACTGGCTACTTCTTCATGTGTCTAATTGTACTATATTTGTAGATGTCAGAAAAATCAAAAAACAGCAAAAAAAAAGAACAAGATCGTTTGACTTGTCTTTTAAAGTATGAGTTATATGTGGTTTTGTAGCGATGAAAAGGAGTGAAAACCTACTTGTTCTCTGTCTTTGTGAGCTCTTTTGAGAGGTTTTCCATAAGAAGCGTACGTTTAGCATTTAGCGTATGTTCAGTGGTCGTTCGCTGAGTGAGATAGTTTAAAGCATAGATCGCATAGGTATTGTTGGCTCTCTTCTTTGCTTGCTCATAGGTATCACAAGTCAGTACTCATACGATTACTGGTGTATCATGATTTAGTGATAGATCCATAAGTCCACGAAGACATTCAGTGCATATATAGTCAAAGTGTGGTGTAGATCATTTAATCACGACTCATAGTGTTATCACTAACGTGTATATTCAAGAATCAAGAACCTTACTAGTGAGTGCTGGAATTTCAAAAGCTCATGGAACTGAGAAAATATCAATATGCGTGAACCCTTCTTTTTCAAGGAGCTCTAGTGTATTGCTAAGAAGCTTTTCACTCAGTTCTGTGTTAAATTCTGATCTAACGATTGCAATATGAAGAGAGCGATTGAGTTGTTTAGTGTGTTCAAGTAGTTGTGCAGAGTGGATAGCCATTGTTTTTTCGTATAAGTAAAGTGGGTGAAATCGTATATGTATACTCCGTATAGACACTAACTATATATAGTATCTATCTAATATAAAGTTTTTCTTATTTATTTCTCTACTCTTCCAAACTTTGTTACGTATTTTGCAAGCAAATCAAATTCAATATTACAGAGATCTCACTTTTGAAGTGTTCAGAAGGTCGTCATTTCTAAGGTCTGAGGAATGATTCGAACAGTTGCTTTTCATTCGCTTATGTCTTCTCAAACAGTAAGACTCACTCCGTTTAGTGTAATGCTTCATTTGGGAACAACAAGACAATCAAATGATGGATCAAACGAGATAGTGAATTTTTTGGATCAATCATTCTGGTTGTCTAGTCATGTGATGTTTCATGTAGTATCTATATGTCATGAAACAAAATGGCCATCAAGTCTGTCGGTAGGTAGAAGTGCATATTCTACATTAAATTTGTCTCAGATCTGCTTAGTTCAGAAGTTTGTTTTTAAGAAGCTCTCTTTCATTGCAAAGAATGAATATGTTGTGTCTGTATAAGAATCTATGCTCATACATGCTCCATCATGAGCAATACTCTGTCCTATGTGGAGAGGAGTTGTTCATGGATGTGACACCGTAATTATTCATTGATCAATAGCTACTATAGTAACCTGTTGAGTAATTATTCATGTAAACATGGTAATTGTATTTGTTATGAGTATAAAAGTGAAATGCACTGGTAATTTATGACTTTTTTCTTATAGAAAATTAACTTATGCTACAATCTCGTAGATTGTCTGGGGAGTTCTTCTCTAACGAGGATAGATGATAAAGAATAGATGATAAAGAGATGATAAAATCTCCAGAGCTCCAGAGATGAATGAGCATAACCTATAGTATACATTATTCACATTCATATTCACCTACAAACGCATAATTAATCACTCATTACGAAAAATCACTTGCATTTGTCAATAAAATAGGTATTTTTCCCAAGTTTTTACCGTTAACAAAGAAATAGTTCTTGTATGGCACGTCCCCAAAGAAATGATAGACAAAAGAAATCACGAAGGATTTTCAAAAATGAGGATATTAAAGCATTTAAGATTCTTGTTTTGGATGACGAGTGAAATCAACTTGGTGAAATGTCTAGAGCTAAAGCTTTGCAGGTTGCTTGAGAGAAGGGGATGGATCTTGTTCAGATTCATTACGATCCTGACAAGAAAGTCTGTACTGCAAAAATAATTGATTTCTGAAAGTATCAATACGAGAAAAAGAAACAAGAAAGTGAAAAAAGAAAAACACAGAAGAAGAAAATTCAAAAAGAAATCAAATTCTGATATAATATATGAGATAATGATTTGAAAATGAAGTTTAATAAAGCAGTGGAGTTTTTGTGAAAATGACATCCAGTTAAAATTAATGTTGTTCTTAGATGAAGAGAAAAAGTCTACAAAGACATCGTTCGTGCTAAGTTGGATGCTTTGGAAGAGAAATTCAAAGAACATGGAAAAAGTTTATGAGTAAAGAATGAAAACTTTTGATTTTCACTCGTTATTCTTTCTTCACAACGTTGAGCATCTTCAAAGAAGCCTCAAAAGAGGATTCAAAAAAAGGTAATCCAAGTCGCTGAAGATTGAATGAAAAAATCTCAAGAACAAAGGCCGGTTAAAAAAGTAGTGAAAAGACTTGTAAAAAAGATTGTAAAAAAAGAAGATCCACAAAAAAATCCAATTGATTGAAAGATCGAGAGTTCTGACAAGGTTATTGAAAAACAATCAGAAAAATAATGTGTACATTATCAAAAGAAAAGAAGCGTTCCTTGATCTAAAATAACTAAAAGACAAAAATGACTTCTCGCAAAATGATTGAAAGGCTATAATATATTTATTTTATTCTCCCTTGTGTAAAAATGTGAAAAATGAAAACCAATAAATCTGTAGCTAAAAGATTCAAAGTTACTAAAACTTGAAAATTGATGCACAGTAAAACATGTAGAAGTCATCTTCTCGTAAAAAAGTGAAGAGCAACAAAAAAGAATAAGCATTGACAAGAAATTGATAAGGTAGAGGTGAGAAAAATTAAATACATGATTCCATATAAACTTAGATAAAAGTTGCGTGTAGTTAATGTGCAATCGATGTCTCTCTTTCTTTGCTTGTAAGCAACGTATAGGTAAAGATAGGTAAAGGGTATTCTGGGTGTCTCTATTTCTACACCCACCAACAAAGCCGTTATAATCTTCAATATAGAATTAATAAAAACATAAGGTGCTCGTTTAGATTTTATTTATTATTTGTGAATTTATTTCATGGTTAGGATTTCAAATTGATTCGCTAGACACAAAAAACATAAGAGATTTATTAGAAGAGCTAAGTGATTTAGATTGTGAAGAAAAAACGTATACAACCAAGTAAGGCGTGCGTTGGTTAAACAATGACAAAACGCATACATTTGAAGAAAAAACAAGAAAAGAATCTTTAGAAAGTTGCGAATTGAAAGACTTTCTTGAGCATTGAGGAGTAGGTGAGAAAAATATAGTGTTTTTATTGGAAAGATGGCTTCTGCTGATGTTGTAATCAACAGAAAGGTTCTTTCAAATATAGCTATAGTCTTTCCAAAAGTGTTTGATAAAATTGTAGAGTCAGTAAATACATAGAGGTTACTTATATGTTCTCCAGTTGCCGGGATGGCGGAATTGGTAGACGCAGCGGACTTAAAATCCGCCGAAGTAATACTTCGTACCGGTTCAATTCCGGTTCCCGGCATTCTCTTTGATCTTATATGTGATTTACATTAAGTGCATTGAGAAAAATCACTTCTAAACTATTGATATATTACCTTAACCATAGATAGACTCTTTACTTCTATATTAGCTACCTGCATGTGATTTACTGTATACAAAACTTGAGATTTGAATACAAACGAGAGACTTATTGCTTTCTATAAAAAGGAGCTTCGATCTTCTCATATTATTAATACTGCTAAGAAGCAGAAATATTATTGAACTAAGTGGTATAGAAAGTTCGTATCGTATGATTTTCCGGCTGCGAGAAGATACAGGAGAATGAAAGCTATCGTATCTAATGAGTACAGAAAAACTAAAAAGAAATATACTATGCTATCACACTTGTGAATGAAGATATAATTCCTTTGTGTTTAGTGACTTTTGAATGTTTTTTATATTACCTGTAACCAACGTAACGAATGTATGCAGTTGTATCAACTCAGTGACATCAATATATAGTAAGTGAATGAGATGAGATAACAGTTGACCTTATGTCTGATCTTTCTGAATGAGATGAAGTTATATTAGATTCAGTGTTGTGTGTTTTCGATGAAGATGCTTCAACTGTTTCTGTATGAACTCCAGTTGTTTCTTGAGCTTCAGTAAAAGCGAAATTAATTCGTCATCAACTTTGAGATAAAGTGAGAGTAATGAAATTCCAAAGTAAGAAAAGATACCAAAAAGTTACGTGATTTAGAGCGAAACAATCAGTTTTACAGATCGAAAAAATATCATCTTAATGAGCAATAGTGATGCTATAGAGGTAGAGGGACTTGTATTGGAAATTTTGTGATGATGAAAGTACAGAGTTCAGTTGGTAGATATGGATATGGAAGTCGAGGCGTATGCTGCTGGTAAAATGAAGAGATTTAGGATTAAGATTATTCCTTGAGATCTGGTTACCGTTGAATTAAATCCATATGAACCAACTAAGTGACGTATTGTCTATAGAACAATAAACAAGTGATCTAAGTCGAAGAAGAGAAATGAAAGAGCCTTTGACAAAAACAACGACAAGAAGAATTCAAAAAAAGCTTGAAAAATCGTAAAGAAGATCGAAAAGAAAGACGATAAGACAACTGAACCAAAGCCACCTGAACCGGTAAAGAAGGTTGAGTCATCTTCAGATTCACCTCAAGCCGTAGAAAAAAGTGTTTCTACTTAGTTCATATGTCTATTGAACTACTAGGCAATAGAGTGAAATATGGTTCAAGCAATACTCCTTTTAGTTTTCTAAATAATATTTTCCATGAAGGTATGATCATCTATAAAAGCAAAGAAATGATATGTTGTCGTAAAAAGACGAAATAAGTCTCATACAAAATGCAGATTGTATCTTGTGCAAAGAGACAGAAAAAAGACGGGAAGAAAAGATGCTAGAGTTAAGGCTAGACAAGGATAATAAAATATGTATGATAAAAGAATATCAATGATAATACACTATTTACTCTCTTATACTTGATTGTATGTTTAGATTGCAATGACACGTAATACCTGATAACAAATCAGTTCGAATCTGATTGACGTATGTATATGGTATATGACTCTCAACTTCTAAAAAGATTTGTGAAAAATATAAATTTTCACTTGAAAAGAAAGTTTCTGATCTTACTGAAGAGGAACAGAAGATGCTTTCTGATGAACTGAAAGAGATGCTTCTTGAGAATGATCTAAGAAGAGAAATTGCTGGTCATATTAAGAGACTTAAAGAAATTAAGTGTTACAGATGAATGAGACATAATCTATGACTTCCAGTGAGAGGTCAAAACACAAGAAAACGTTGAAAAACTGCTAAGAAACTCTTATGAAGATCTAGAGTTAGACCGGTTCTCAAGAAATAACATGTATTCAAATAGCTTTATGCTTTAATTTCTATTTTTCGTATGGCAACAGTTAAAAGAAAGAAAAAGAATATTAAATTACCTTCTGGGATATTAAATATTCTTACTACCTTCAATAATACTCATATTACGCTAACTGATCACCAAGGTAATAAGATAACTTGATGATGAACAGGGACGTTATGATTTAAATGAGCAAAAAAGAGCACTCCATATGCTGCTGAACAACTTACTAAATGATTAATTCAAGAAGCTAAGGATGTTTTTTGACTTAAGGAGCTATGAGTTGTAGCTAGAGGGTTATGATTATGAAGAGATTGAGCCTTTAAATGAATCAATGATGTTTGATGAGTTGATATTCTTTGGATCAGAGAAGCAACTCCAATTCAATTTGGATGATGTAAAGGAAAAAGACAAAAAAGAAACTAATATTTTCATATTGATACCACTTGTTTAGTAACTCTTACTTATTATTGTAATGAAATATACGTGACCTAAATTTAAGCTATGTAGAAGAGAGGGAATTAATCTCTTTTGACCTGCTAAATATGATGTAAGAAAAAGAAGATCGGTACCTGGACAACATGGTGCTTCTAATGTTAGGTATTCAGAGTATTGAAAACTACTAAGAAACAAGCAAGTTCTAAAAAGAATGTATCTCCTAACAGAAAAACAATTCAAAAAGATTGTTGTTAAGTTGTCTTCTCGTTATGCAAAAAACAAATGAATGGCTCATGATAAAGCGATGTTGCAATTTCTAGAAAGAAGATTAGATGTGATAATGTTGAGAGCTTGATTTGCAAATACTATTATGCAAGCAAGGCAAATTGTTGTTCACGGACATTTTCAACTAAATGGAAAAAAACATAATGTTCCTTCTTACTACGTGAAACCAGGTGATGTAATCACATTGAAGAAAAAACTTCAGACATCTTCTTTGTACTCTCTTGCTCCTGTTTCTACTGGATCAACTTCTATGCCATCATGGTTAAAGGTTAATAAGAAAACATTTGAAGTTGAAGTTGTTGACTTGCCTGATGTTGAGAAAATATCTACTCCAGTTGATCTCCTGAAAGTGGTTGAATTCTATGCGAGAGCTTAAATCTTCATCTTACTTAGAACGTCTTTATTTTTAATGCCTCGTGGGATATGCTTGATATTCAAAAATTTATTTGAGTTCCAAAAGTTATAGTCGATAAAATTGATGAAACAACGACGCGTTTTGAAGTTCAATACCTTCCAAGGTGATTTTGACATACGTTATGAAACGCCTTTAGAAGAACTATCTTATGATATAGTTCTGGATGAGCTATAACATGATTAAAGGTGAATTGAGCTGCTCATGAATATCATGTGATTGATTGAGTGAAGGAATCAGTAATCGATATGATGCTCAATTTTAAAAAGCTTCGTTTTAAAGTTGATGAAAACGTTGAAAGAATTCAATGGATATCGCACAGATTTACTTGAGTAGGAGTATACACTGCGTCAGAGCTTAAGTTACCGAGTTGAGTTGAATTAATAAATGCTGAAACGTACTTGTTTGAAATTTCAGATCCAGGAATTGAACTTGTTATTGAGTATAGAGTAGAAAAGTGATACTGATATTACTCCCTAGATTTTCTAAGAGATCGTGATGCAAAAGAAGATGCACAAGATATCAACATGCTCCTTATAGATAATGACTTTAGGGTTGTTGATTATGTTACGTATGAGGTTGAAGATGTTATTGAAGATTTTTCTTGAAACAGTAAAGATAAGTTAATTCTGGAAATTAAAACTATTTCTCCAGATGTGAATCCTCAAGAGATGCTCTCATTTGCATGAGAAGTTGTTGCTTCATATGCAAAACTCTTCATCTTTGACGATGTCTATGTCGACAAATCTCTTCTTGTTGATTATTATGATATAGCAGATTCTGCAGAAAAAATGGTTGAAGATATGAATATTAAAACTATTCCAATTGATGCCCTTCCTCTTTCAGAAAGAACAAGAAATGCATTAATTAAAAATGAGGTTCTTTATGTTGAAGACTTAGAGAAGAAAAGGAAATCTGAACTGTTAAGTATGAAGTGAATTTGAAGGAAAGCAGTTGATGAAATTGTCGATTCACTTGCTAATATGTGAAAAAGCTTAGATTGATAACCCTCACTAATTAATCACCACATAGATTTTTTACTATTTTGACAGACTTCTCATGAGACATAAGCACAAAAGAGTATTAGAGCTCAATACATGAATTCATAAGACTCGTACTGTAGTTAGAAACTTGCTTACAAGTTTAATACTTTCTTGAAAAATTGAAACTACTTCAAAAAGATCAAAAGCATTGAAATCTTTTGCTGATTCTTTCTTCTCACGCTTAGTCCGTCTTTCTAGATTAGATGATGCTGGTGCGGCAACGAGAGAGATCAATAAGCATGTTGAGCAAACATTGTTTAACGATAAAGCTGGGAAAAAAGTGATAAATGAAATCTTGCCAAAATTCTTAGACAATAAGTTTACTACTTCTTTTGTAACAAACTACAAACTATGATTTAGGAAGTGAGATTGAGCTGAGAAAATATTAGTTTCACTTATAGATGAATAGTCAATATACTTCACTTTCTCTATTAAGAGTATAAAAATATTATTACATTTACTTATTGTTACCTGTTGTTTACTTATGAAACTTACTCGTCAAGACTTGAATGAAACAGTTTGGGCTCACCCTGAGTGGCTTAAAGATAATAGAACACGATGGATAGTAGATGCTTCGTGAAAAACTCTATGAAGATTAGCTGTAGAAATAGCTAAAAAACTCCAATGAAAACACAAAGCACATTATTGTGACATGCGAGACACGTGAGACTATGTTATTGTAACAAATGTTGATAAACTTGTAGTTACCTGAAATAAGCTTGCAACTAAGAAGTATTACAGATATAGTGGATATAAAGGTAATGTAAAATCATATACATTAAAACATATGATGGCAAAACATCCTGAAAGAGTTCTCTCATTAGCTGTAAAATGAATGTTGCCTAAGAATAAATTGAGAAAACCTAGATTATGAAGACTTAAAATATTTTTGTGAGATGATCATGTCTATTCAGATAAAAATCCTGAATCGTTGTACTCATAGTTATTTCTCTATGTCTTACATAAGTTAATTGTTCTATTTTATTTTGTACTCATTGAATTATGCCAACTAGTAAGTATATATATGCGGTTTGAAGGAGAAAATGCTCTACTGCTGTGGTGAAAATGTATCCAAAAGGGTCTTGAAAAGTTACAGTTAAGAGTGGTGAAAAAATATCTACTCTAAAAGAATATTTCTGAGGTCACGCTTACATGATAGAAGATATCTATTATCCTTTTGAGGTCATTTGACCAAAAGTATCAAAATCATTTGATCTAGAGGTAGTAGTAAAATGATGATGATTGATGTGACAAGCTGAATCAATTAGATTATGAATAGCAAGATGATTAGTAAAACATAATGAAGATAATAGAAAAATATTGAAACCGTATTGATTATTAAAAAGAGATCCAAGAATTAAAGAAAGAAAAAAACCAGGTTTGAAGAAAGCGAGAAAAAGTCCTCAACGATCAAAGAGATAGTATCCAGCTGATCTGATGAGAAAAAAGTTGCCTACCGTTCATATACTAAGATCTTTAGAGTTAGTCTTTCTTGTAAAGATACTTCTCTATCGTAGAGTTATGTTTAAAGTTGTGAAAGCGACTTGCTTTTTCTAATTATATTAGTATTACTGACAAGTTATTTATTTTGTATCATTATATTAGGTATGTCTAAACCACACGTTAATGTAGGAACTATTGGTCACGTTGATCATGGTAAAACTACTACTACTGCTGCCATGGTTGCAGTCTTGGCGACAAAATGATTTGCAAAGCAATTAAAGTTTGATCAAATTGATAAAGCTCCTGAAGAAAAGGAAAGGGGTATTACTATTAATACTGCTCATGTTGAGTATGAATCAGAAGGGAGGCATTATGCTCATATCGACTGTCCTTGACATGCTGATTATGTGAAAAACATGATTGTTTGAGCTGCTCAGATGGATGGTGCTATTCTTGTGGTTTCGGCTGCAGATGGTCCTATGCCTCAGACGAGAGAGCATATTCTTTTGGCAAAACAAGTAAATGTTCCAAAGATTGTTGTTTTCTTGAATAAGTGTGATATGGTTGATGATGAGGATATGTTAGAACTTGTTGAGGAGGAAATTAGAGATCTTCTTAATCAGTACGACTTTCCTGGTGATGATACTCCGATTATTAGGTGATCAGCGCTTAAGGCTGGAGAGAATCCAGAGGATGAAGCGGGTGCTGCTAAGTGTATTTGGGATCTTCTTGAAACGTTGGATTCATATATTCCTATTCCAGAAAGAGAAACGAGTAAGCCTTTCTTGATGCCAGTTGAAGACGTGTTTTCAATTAAAGGTAGATGAACAGTGGTTACCGGTAGGATCGAAACATGAATTGTTAAGGTGTGAGACAATATCGAAATAGTTGGACTTGCAGATGAGCCTACTCAAACTACAATAACGTGAGTTGAGATGTTTCATAAGCAATTTGAACAAGGTGAGGCGTGAATGAACTGTGGTCTTCTCTTGAGAGGTATTGATAAGGAAGATATTCAAAGATGACAGGTTCTTGCTGTTCCAGGAACAGTGACTCCACATAAGAAATTTGAAGCAGAGGTGTATGTTCTGAAGAAAGAAGAAGGCGGTAGACATACTCCATTTATGTCTTGATATAAGCCTCAATTCTTTTTGAGAACTACAGATGTAACATGAACGGTTAATCTTCCAGCTTGAACTGAAATGATTATGCCATGAGATAATGCTAAAATTGAAGTTGAGCTTATTTATAAAGTTGCGATGAGTGAGTGACTTAGGTTTGCTATTAGAGAGTGATGAAGAACTGTTGGAGCTTGAGTTGTTACAAAAGTTATTGAGTAGTTCTAAAATATTAAGTGAGACGGCTTGCTTTTAAGCTGTCTTGCTTTTCTTATATGTTGTTGTTCATTAACCTTTCTTCTTTACTTATTTCATGTTTCTTTGATGTCAGGAAAACCAAAAAAAACTACCCCTAAGTTGAGGATTAAATTAAAAAGTTATGATCTTCATATGTTGGAGAATTCTGTTACTAAGGTGTTATGACTTCTTGTTAAGTCTTGAGCTGTTGTTAAATGACCTATTCCTCTTCCAAGAAAAAAGAAGAGATATACGGTAATTAAAGCTCACTTTGTGTATAAGGATTCCAGAGATCAATATGAAAGAATTACTTATTCGAGAATGATTGATGTGGTGGAAACATGAGCTAAGACTGTTGAGTTTTTGCAGAACATCTCTATTAGGGATTGAGTTTCTGTAGAAGTAAGGGTTTATTAATTACGCTAACAACCCTATGGATTGGGGCTCTGTTGTATTGTTTATTTATTTATGTTAAATCCTTATGCTAAAAACAAAGTGATGATTGATTGTTAAAAAGAAAGAGATGACAAGGATGTGGAGTTGATGACACATGGTTCCGGTTACGTTGTTGGAAGTCTCAGATCAAAAAGTGTTGAGACATAAAACACAAGAAAAGGATTGATATACTGCTTTAGTTGTGGTTGCAGACCAAAAGAAATCATGATTGTTCGCGTTTTCGTCTGAGTATTGTGTTGAAGAGTCTGTACTTGCAGAGTATCCTGTTTGATCAATATTGAATTCTTCTGTTGTTGAATGATGTTCTACTCTTCGCTTTGTGTGAGTGAGTAAGTGAAAGTGATTTCAATGATGAATGAAGAGACATTGATTTTGATGATGACCTGCTACTCATGGATCGAAGTTTCATAGAGCATTATGATCTACTGGTAATAGAAAACCAAGAAGAACTCATAAGTGAAAAAAGATGGCTTGACATATGTGAAGTGAAATTAAAACATTAAAATCATTACATATACTTGAGGTTACATCTATTGATTGAGTAGAGTATGTTGTTGTAAGGTGATCAGTTCCTGGTTCTTATAATAGTTATGCAGACCTTAAAATAGTCGATTAGTACGAAACCTTTTTATAGAGTTCACAATAATAATTGATATGTCTTATAGTTACGATATATTTGATAGTTCTTGAAAGAAGATTGGATCGAAAGATCTAGAAGCTTCTTTGTTTGAAGAAAGAGCAATGAGTGATTCGGTTTTACACGAGTATGTTGTTATGTATTTGGCAAATCAACGTCAATCTACTGCTCATACAAAAACGAGATCAGAAATTACTTGATCATGAAGGAAGTTGTATAGACAGAAATGAACATGAAATGCCAGAGTAGGTAATGCTGCCTCTCCAATAAGAAGAAAATGAGGTGTTGTTTTTTGACCTAGAAATGAGAGAAATTATTCTAAGTCAATGAATAAGAAAATGAAGAAAAGTGCATTATTGACAGCGGTTTGATTAAAACTTAAGTCATCGAGTGTGTTTTGATTGGATTCTTTCTCATTAGATGAAATTAAGACAAGTAAAATATCAACACTAATTTCTGATATTTGATTGTCAAATAAGTCACTACTAGTTGTTTGAGAGTCTCAAAATGAGATCTTTTACAAGTCATCTAGAAATATTTCTAAAGTTACTTATGTTTCTGCAGACAATGTTAATCCGTATGATCTTGTTACTCATTCTTGAGTTTTGTTTATGGATTGAGCATGTGACGTTTTGCTTAATCGTATTAAAAAATAATTTTTCTTGTTACTATATTTTTGTGTTTTACTTTCTATTAAAGGTATGAAGAGACGAACATCCATAAAAAAGAGAAGAGCAAAAAAAGCAATATCTCCAGCTATTCTTTGAGAACTCACTCCTTACCAAATACTTGGAGCTCCACTTATGACTGAAAAAGCTTATAAGCAGGCTAATGATTTAAATACATATTCATTTCGTGTTCATAAGCAGGCTAATAAGAATGATGTTAAATTATCTCTTTTTGCTCTGTATTGAGTAAAGCCAAAATCTGTTCGCATTATTAATGTTCCTTACAAGTGAAGGATGCAAAGGAAATTAGTAAGAAAGGCGTATAAAAAAGCAATAATTTCACTTCAGGAATGAGATAGTATAGAATTAGCTGCCTAGTTCCTTAGGTACTCACACCTTTAAGTTCCACAATTCACCTTTATGACTTTTACTGAAGATCAATGTCATTAAAAACATATAAACCATTCACACCATCTAGACGTTATATGACGGGTTATGATTTCTCTGACCTTACAGTCAGTAAGCCTCATAAACCATTAACTACGTTTATAAAATCTAAAGCGGGAAGAAACAATAAATGAAAAATAACCGTAAGACATAGATGATGATGACATAAAAGACAGTATAGAATTATTGATTTTAGATGATACGATAAACTTAATATTCCTGCTACTGTAGCTACTATCGAATATGATCCATTTAGAACTTGTAGGATTGCTCTTTTGCATTATATCGATTGAGAAAAAAGATATGTTTTGGCTCGAAAAAACATTTCTGTCTGAGATAAAATTCTTACATGAGATGAGGCTACTTTAAAACCGTGAAATAGAAAACAATTAAAAGATGTTCCAGATTGATTTAGTGTATTTAATCTTGAGGTTACCCCTTACTCTAAGTGAAAACTTGTTAGAAGTGCGTGATCTTTTGCGACCGTTACATGAAAAGATGAGGAAAATAATCTTGTGTATGTTAAATTACAGTCTTGAGAGGTAAGAAAGTTTCATGATACTTGTTATGCAACTATTTGAATTGTTTGAAATGATGAGCACAAAAATATAGTTATTGGTAAAGCTTGAAGAAGTAGACGATTGTGACGTAGACCTGTTGTTCGTTGAAAGGTGATGAATCCAGTTGATCATCCTCATTGATGATGAGAATGAGCTACTGATCTTGCAATGAATCCAAAATCATTTAAGTGAAGGGCGGTATCTCCTGGTATGAAGACAAGAAAGAAGAAAAAATGGTCAGATAAGTTTATTGTAACAAAGAGAAAGACTCGCTTCAAATAGTATAATTCTCATTTCATCTACTTGTAATTACTTACGTACGAATATAGATCTATTACACTTTATGCTTTAATTATGATACATGGCTAGATCACTAAAAAAATGATTTCGAGTTCATCCTAAAATTTTGAAAAAAATCAAAAAGATGGTCGAATCTTGAGATAAAAAAGTAATAAAAGTTTGGGATAGAGCATCTCAAATTCTTCCAGATATGGTTTGATTCACTTTTGCTGTTCATAACTGAAGACAATTTATTAGTGTCTACATTAATGAAGAAATGATTTGACATAGACTATGAGAGTTCGCACCAACTAGAACATTTAGATGACATCCATTCTAGATATTATCATCAATATATTTTCAATCGTTTTTCTTAATTCTTAATTTGTTCACTATCATGTCAAATAGAAGTATGACAGCAACATTAAAATATGCTCTTATGTCATATAAAAAATTAAATCTTGTTGCTTCAATGGTCAGATGAAAGTCTGTTTGAGAAGCGACTCGTTTCTTAACATTTCTTCCAAAGAAAGCTGGGAAAACTCTTCTAAATGTTATTAATTCTGCAGTTGCTAATGCTGAAAATAATTTAGATTTGGATTCTTCTTCATTGTTTATTGAAACAATAGATATATGAAAATGACCTAAATTGAAAAGAATTAGAGCTGTATGAAGATGAAGAATGCATAGATATGTGCATCATAGATCTTTTCTTAGAGTAAAACTATGAGTTAAATAAGTCTTCGTAAGTCATTATCTAGACTTTGAACTGTGCCAATCTATTAGACATGTTAAATATTTTTCTCTTTATTTGTTTCGTTTCTTCTTATGTGACAGAAAATTGACCCTAGATGATTTAGAGTAGGTGTTATGAAAAAATGGCCTTGTGAGCGATATAGTCATAATCAACAGCAATCTTCCCGTTTTTTTGTTGAAGATTTAGAAATTAGAAAGTTAGTAGAGTCGTTCTACTTTAGAGCTGCTATCTCTAAGACAGTAATTAGAAAGAATGATTGAGAATGAGAGGTTATTTTGTTTACGGCAAAACCTGCTTCTATCTTATGAAAAGATGGGGAGAAACTAAAGAAATTCGAAAAAAAGCTTCGTAAAATTACTGAGAGAGATTTTAAGGTGGTAGTTAAAGAGATTAAAATTCCTGAACTTTCTGCTAAAATTATGGCTGAATTTGCTTGTATTCAACTTGAGAATAGAATGTCTTATAGAAGAGTAGCAAAAAGTGTCCTTCAAAAAGTAATGGAAAAGTGAGCTATATGAGTAAAGGTTCAGATTTGATGAAGACTTTGATGAGCAGATATGTCCAGACAAGAGAAATTTACAGAATGAAGAATTCCATTGCAAACTCTTAGAGCTGATATTGACTATCATTTTACCACAGCTAGAACAAAGTATTGAGTATTGTGAGTAAAGGTATGGGTTTGTTTGTCTGAGAATGTCAAGGAGACAAAAAAAATAAATGCAATGGATAAAATATAGACATCTTTCTTTCTTTATTTATTATAGTTCTTTCAGAAAATGGTGTTGTTAGCTCCGAATAGATGGAAATTTAGAAAACAATTTAGGTGAAGACTTAAATGAAAGTCTTATAAGTCCAATAAAGTTTCTTTTGGTGATCGATGACTTAAAGCTACAAGTGCTTGATATCTTACCAATAGACAACTAGAATCCGCGAGAAAAGTTATTGTAAGAGTCACTAGAAAAATATGAAAAATTCGATTTAGGGTGTTTACTGATCTTCCTTATACAAAGAAATGATTAGAAATGCCAATGGGTAAGGGTAAATGAGATGTTGATATCTATAGAGTAAGGGTATTGCCGTGAAAAATGATCTTTGAAATTTCATGAGTTGACAGAGCAACTGCACAAGAAGTATTTAGACAAGCATCTTATAAGTTACCTGTCGCAACAACATTAGTTGCTAAATGAGAAATTAACTAATTATATTTTACTGCTTGATAACATTTAGATGAAAAAACTACTAGTATCCGATCTTACTAAAAAATCTCTAAAAGATTTAGTTGCCTTAAGAAATAAGATCAGGAGAGAATTGTTTGATAATAAATTGAGACACAGAATGAATTCTTTGTGACAAACTCATCTATTAAAGTTGTCAAGAAGAAATATTGCTAGGATTAACACTTCAATACGCGTGATCGCCTCTCAAAAGACGTAGATCTTATTGCTGTAGATTTTACTCATAACTTACTCTATTTAGAATGACTATTGTCTGAGATAAAAATATTAAAGAACTTATATGAATCGTTACAAGCGATAAGATGTCTAAAACTCTTGTTGTTAGTGTTTCTACAGTTAAAGTTCATAGGTTGTATAATAAGAGATTCACCAGACATAAGAAATATTATGTTCATGATGAAAATGAAGAGGCCTCTCTTGGAGATAAGGTAAAAATCCAGGCTGATATACCTAGAAGTAAATTAAAAAGACGAAAGTTAGTAGAAATAGTTTCTAAAGTAGCTGCATAGTCCATTTATACTGTTATATGATGCTCGTATTGAGTACTTAACTTATTTATCTTTTTTTAGACTAGTGAATAATGATACAACAAGAATCTAGAGTTATTATTGCTGACAATTCATGAGCTAAGACTTGAAAAGTAATTAGAGTACTTAAATGAACTTGATCGAAAACTGCTGGTATTTGAGACAAAGTCGTTATAGCTATTAAAACAGTCTTACCTAGCTGATGAATTGAGAAATGATCTGTTCAATGGGGAGTAGTGGTAAGGGTAAGAAAGGAGATAAGAAGAAAAGATTGAACGTATGTTCGTTTTTCTGATAACGCAGTCGCTCTTATAAATAAGAGTTTAGACCCAATTTGAAAAAGAATTTTTTGACCTGTCGCTTGAGAACTTAGAGATAGATGATTTAGAAAAATAGCAACAATGTCGGAAGAAGTTGTTTAAACATCGTTTACTAGCAATTGTTTAGTTGCTCCTAATATTTCACTCATTAATTAGTTATCATGAAAAAAATACAATCTTGAGATTCAGTAATAGTCACAGCCTGAAAAGGTAAGGGAACAAAATCTTCAGTCGTTAAAGTCTTTCAAAGAAAAGACATTAGAAAATGAGATTGGGTTATTGTTAAGTGAGCTAATATTGTTAAGAAATCAAAGAAATGAGAGTGATTTATAGAGTTTGAAGCTCCTATTCATTCATCTAATGTTATGTTGTGGGATGAGAGTTCTTCTTCATGATCAAGAGTTTGAATTAGAATGGGAAAGAAATGAAAGGAAAGATTTTTCAAAAAAAGTTGAAAAGTTGTTTCATAATTTCTTTAGAGTTATTTTATTATACTTAGTTGTGAATATGTCATTATATGATCGTTATATCGCATCGAAAGAAGAATTAATGAAGAGTTTGTGAAAAACAAATATTCATGAAGTTCCTGCTATCGATAAAGTAGTTGTAGCTATGTGAATAGGTTCTTTGGCTACGAGGAAGTGAATGAAAGACTTTTCTGATCTCCAGGAAAATCTTCGTCTTCTTACTGGGCAACAACCTCAAATGATATTGTCCAAAAAATCAGTATCTAACTTTAAGTTGAGAGAATGAATGCCTGCTATGCTTAAATGTACATTGAGATGAAAGAGAGCGTATGATTTTATTGAAAGGCTTGTAACAATGTCTTTTCCTAGACTAAGAGATTTTGAATGACTTTCTCCTAGAAAGTTTGATTGACATGGGAATTATAGTCTCTGATTTAAAGATCAATCAGCTTTTCCTGAGTTAAATCCTGAAGACATTAAGACGTCATTGTGAATGCAGGTAACTATTTGTACTAGTTCATCTTCCGATACTGATGCTAAAGTTTTCTTAGAGTCTCTCTGAATCTTATTTGTCAAAAAAGTTTCTGTTTAAATTGCACTATATCTTGTTTATTTGTCTTCTAACTTAATATCTCATGGCTAGAAAAGCACTTGTTGCAAAGCATAAAAAATTACTAAAAAGAAGAAATGAAATCTATAAAGCGAAAAAAGAGGCAGAAGCTAAAGGTGAAGTTTATACTCCACCAAAATCTCGACAGCCTACTAAATTTTATAATAGGTGTCAAGCTACTGGAAAAACTAGATCTTACATGAGAGACTTTTGAGTAAGTAGACAAGCTTTTAGAAGACATGCAAGAGAAGGGATTATTATGTGATTAAGAAAAGCATCTTGGTAGTATATATATATTAGTGAATGATGAGTTGTTGTTTTTATGTTTTGGTTTCAATTATGGTAAATGCCCCAATACATGATCTATTAATTAGATTAAAAAATGCTTACATGGCTAGAAAAAAGATTGTTGAAAACATTCAATATTCAAAATTCAAGCATCGTGTTCTTGAACTTCTTCAGAAATATACGTTTATTGACTCTTTTGAAGTTGTGTGAGAGTGAGCAAAATCTACACTTCGTGTTGAGTTACATGTAACTTGAAATATGATAGAAGATGTTCCTGTTGTCAAGATGTTCTCAAAACCTTCTAGAAGGCGATATATTTGACGACAAGATATTAGACCAGTTGCTTGATGAAGGTGAATTGGTATATTGTCTACTAGTCAGTGATTAATGGCTAGTCACGAAGCTAAAAAGAAAAAAATTGGATGAGAGCTTATTGCTGAAATATATTAGTCCTAAATTGTATCTTTATTCATTCTCTGTAGTCTATGTCTAGAATCTGAAAATTACCTATACAAATAGCTGATTGAGTTACTGTCACTAAAGCTTGAAATACGGTAACCGTAACATGACCTAAGTGAACTTTATCTTATACCTATTTGGATTGAGTTTCTGTTGATATTAACGATACTGATGTTGTTGTTTCTATAGATAATGACTCTTTTAAAAATTTGTGGGGATTAACAAGAACTCTTATAGATAATATGGTAATTTGAGTCGTTTCTTGATATGAAAAAAAACTACAAGTTTTGTGAGTAGGGTATAGTGCTAAAGTTCAATGATCTAAACTAGCATTACAGTTATGATATTCTCATCCTATTGATCATGTTTTACCTGAATGAATTTCTGCTGAAATCGAACAAGATCCAAAGTGAAACACTGTTGTGGTAATTAGATGAATAGATAAGCAACTTGTTTGAGAACAGGCTGCTAAAATCAGATCTTATAGAAAACCCGAACCATATAAGTGAAAATGAGTGAGGTATCTTTGAGAGTTTATTCAAATGAAAGCTTGAAAAACTGCAGCATAAATTACTCATCCTTTTTTTTAAAATTTATCATATGTACATGAGTACAACATCAAAAAATCGTAGATATCTCAGAAGAAAGAACAAGGTTAATGCTATAATCAAAGCATCAGCATCTTTTCCAAGATTAATTGTTAATAAGTCTAATGCCCATATCAGTGCTCAATTAATTGATTTAGATTGAACTGTTATAGCTATAGCTTCTGATTCAACTTTTTCTTGAACTAAATCTGAAAAAGCACACCAAGTCTGAGAGCTTTTAGCTTCTATAGCTCTTGAGAAATCAGTTTCTACTGTTGTTTTTGATAGAAATTGATACTTATATCATTGAAGAGTAAAACAATTAGCAGAATGAGCTAGAAAATGAGGACTTACTTTGTAATCTTACCATACTATGTATTTATAGTATAGGTTGCTTTTTTAATTTTTGAGTATATAGACGACATGCCATCATCAACTCCAGTTTGAAAGTGATCAGATCGTAGATCAGGTTGAAGAAAGAAATGATGAAGATGACAGAAGCCAAAGAAAGAATTTGATGAAATTCTTCTTGAGGTTAGAAGAGTAACGAGAGTAACAACGTGAGGTAGGCAACTAGCATTTAGAGCAATTATTATTGTTGGTAATAAGAAGGGTAAAATTTGATTGGGTGTTGCTAAGTGAAATGATGTGAGTATTGCTGTAAGAAAGGCAACTCATGAAGCTTATAAAAACATTATTGAAGCTCCAATTACAGAGTCACTTAGTGTCCCATATGGGATTACACATAAATACAAATCTGCTCTTGTTAAAATAATGCCAGCTTCTCCTGGTACATGAATGAAAGCTTGATCATCTCTCCGTACGGTGCTCGAGTTGACTGGGTACGATAATATCCTTTCAAAAATTGTTTGAACTAACAATAAGTTAAACAATGCTGTGTGTGCTATTCAAGCCTTATCTATGTATAAGAAATGAAAACATCCAGAAAGATTTGCTAAGAAAGAAGCAACAAAAAGCAAAGAAGCTTCTTCAAAGACAAAGGATATTGACTCAAAAAATGATAAAGATTCAAAGACTACAGCTCAATCTTGATCTAGCGGTCCAGATAAAAAGAAGCCGATCGCTGACTCTAAAAAGTCTGTTCCTGCTAGTGAGAAAAAATCTTCACCAACTTCATCTAAGAAAACTTTTGACCTAACAAAGATTGAGTGAATTGGACCTAAAATTTCTTCTCTTCTTGTAGAAGCTGGTATTACTTCTTTTGCTAAGTTGGCTTGAACTGACCTTTCTGTGTTAGTTACTCTCTTACAAGAGAATAAGTTATCTCAACATGTTCCTACTACATGGCCAGAGCAAGCTAAACTTGCTTCTGAAGATAAATGGGATGAGTTAAAAAAGCGACAAGACGAACTTGATTGATGAAAATAGAAAGTACTATATACTTTTTTGTATTTTTCTTTTCCGTATCTTTACCTTTAACGTTTGTATGTGATGCTCTTACACGAATTAACTAAATCAACTGGACGCACAAAATCTTGAAAGAGGTTTTGAAGATGAAATAGTAATTGAAAATGAAATTATTGTGGAAAATGACTTAAGTGACAGAAGGCAAGATCTTGATGAGGGGTTCCAACTCGATTTGAGTGAGGTCAAACTCCATTATATAGAAGACTTCCTAAGCTTAGATGATTTAAAAGATACTTTAAATTACTCTCTCCTTATACTGTAGTAAACGTAGTTGATCTCGAAAATTCTTGATTCTGAGCTGGAGATACCGTAACTTCACAATCATTGCAAGCTCATTGATTAGTGTCTGACATTTCTTCTCCGATTAAAATTCTTTGAGCTTGAGATCTTACTAAATCTTTGATTGTTGATTCTTCAATAGCACTTTCTGCTTCAGCAAAAGAAAAAATAACTGCTGCTTGATGATCTTCAGTATAAATTCGAAATGTTGTACTATCCATCTAGAGATATATTCTGTAAATTAAAATTTTTTGTTCTTTTCTTCTCTTATAATGGAAGCATTCTTCACCTATCTGCAGGATATGTTCTGAAACAAGAACGTTAGAAAAAAACTTCTGATTACTCTTTGACTATTAGCACTGTATAGATTGTTAGTCTACATACCTGTTCCATTTGTAGATATTGACGCTATGAGGAATGCTACAGTATGAGCATGAAGCTGATTAGAGTATTTCGCTATGCTTTTGTGAGGGACACTTGAGCAATTTTCATTGATTGCTGTGTGACTCATTCCATACATTAATGCTTCAATTATTCTTCAACTTCTCACAGCTGTAATCCCTAAACTTGAAGAACTACAAGAACAAGGTCAGCAGTGAACACAAAAAATACAGCAGTATACAAGATGGTTGACATTCCCGTTAGCTTTTCTTCAATCGATATGAATGGTCTTCTTCATAAATTATTTATTGTGATGAAGTGTTATTTCAACAGATATATGAACAATTTTACTAACTGCATTTACACTTTCTGTTTGAACAATCTTGCTCGTTTGGATTTGAGAGATGATTACTGAAAAATGAATATCTAACGGTATATCAATTCTTATTTTTGCTTCAATTGTTGCTTGAGTTACCTCTCAAACGTACACATTTATCGGTTCTTCTTGATGAGATCTGTTGAACGTTGTTGTATTTATGATCTTGATTGTTTTGGTTCTTGTTGTTCTTTCTGTTCTTCTTATTAAAACAAGAAAAGAAATTCCTGTAGTGTATGCTAGACAAGGTGCTATGCAAGAAACTGCTAATTTACCAATTCCATTGAATCCTGTTTGAATGATTCCAATTATTTTTGCAGTAGCATTTGCAACGTTTCCTTATCTTATTTCTCAACTTGTGAGAAATCTTTGAAGTCAGAATCCACAAATGGAAGCAATTTCCACTCGAATAGAAACAAATTTCAATATATATACCCAACAACCTGGTTGGCTCGTAATTATTGTTTATTTTCTTTTGATCGTTGCGTTTACTTTCTTTTATGCATTGATTACGTTCAATCCAGAAAAGATGGCTGACACAATTCAAAAAAGATGATGATTCGTGCCTTGAATTAGACCTTGAGAGGAAACTGCTAAATATTTCAATAGTGTTTTGATGCATTTATGTCTATGGGGTGGTATCTGATTATGATTCATTTGAATATACACATATATTCTAAGTTATATTCCATTTGTACAACAAGCTGCTCAAAGTGTATGATCAATCCCAGTTATTGTTAGTGGTGCTTGAGTTATTATTATTGTGTGAGTAGTCCAAGAACTAGTAAATAAAATTAATTCTGAACTTCTGATGGAAAGATACGACAGAATTTAATAGTATACATAGAGTATTTCTCTCTTTATTATCATTGAAAAAGACCTCATGTTTGAGGTCTTTTTTATTATATAGGAAATTCTAAACAAATTCCCTATAGATGTATACATACTCCAATTGCCATGTTTGCTTAGATTATAAAAACGTAATGTTCTGCCTACACTTTGAAATCAAAAATCCGAAGGATTATTACAACTTTACTCATTCTGTCTTGATGACCTTGATCTTCGTTTTAATATAGCTACTGTAATTAC
>CALCME010000036.1 GCA_937965925.1 Candidatus Absconditabacterales bacterium
TGTTGATGATGAAATATCTGGAGATTTAGAGATATGCAACATCTCGAGCTTCCTAGGGTTGAATCTGATTGCCTTGGTATAATGGCTACGAGCATGAACGCTTCTGTTCTAGCCTCTTCTTTCAAACTTCAGTGATGAGTAGCAGCTTCTTTTGTCTCACCTTGATATACAATTCCAGAACATTCTCGTCTCTTTTGTGTTGCTGATGCAAATGAGTATATATGAACATGATGAATAGCTATCTGTTGATGATGAACAGGGCATACGCATTCAACAACAGATCTTGCTTGAGTACTTAGATGACTGGAGCTTTCTTGTGATATAGTCGTGAAGTGTAGTACGGTTGATGGTGTCTATACTAAAGATCCGAAAAAACACGCTGATGCGACAAGATATGATCACCTGAGTCATGAACAAGCAGTAAAAGAATGACTAAAAGTTATGGATCAAGCTGCATTATGACTTGCACGACAGGAAAATATAGATCTTTGTGTTTGCCATATGGATGCTATTGAGTCATTCTGAACAGATTCTTGGGTATGAACAACTATAAGCTCAACATAGACTTCTTGCTTTCCGTTTTGTTTTCTCTTCTGATGTGATGATTCGTTTCTTCCTTTTCCTCCTCGTTCCTTTTCTCCCTAGTGTGCTGTTTGCGCAATCGTTGACAACCAGCGATCTCGATGCTCGTTTTGACGACATCTCAGAACAAGAATCAGTAAGTCGTTATGATCTAGCGGAATTTCTTGTGCTTGCAACCTGTAAACAGTGTGCTCTTCCAGACGCTTTACAAAAAGAAACATACACTCAACAGTGGCGAGATGAGAAGAAAAAAGATACAGGAGTTTTTGTGAAAGATATTACCCCTGGAGAAGAAATTTATCAGTGAAGAGAGTACTCATATTGCCTTGCTGAGGTAGTTGATGCTTGACGGATGAACTGATATCCTACCTCTACGAGTCCTTTGTGTCCATGAAGGTTTTGCGGGGCAAATACGCTGGTGTTTGGAGAGTTTACTCAGGCATTAATGAACATTCTTGATCCTGCTGACTATGCTAGGTATACCATAGATCGAAAAAAAGTGACCTCTCGAATGGCTTCTCAACCAGAGAATTTTACTCTAGAAGACGCATCTGTTGTGAAAAACGCAAGAAATAGGTGTGATGAAGAAAGTGAGTGTTCTGTGAAACAGGAAGAAGAACTTCGTATCTATACAAGATATTGCCGTTATCATCTTGAGGAATGTAACGTGCAGACCACTCGTGCACTGTGAGCGGGAGAGTATCCTCTCGTTGAGGTAAATGTTTTGGTAGATCAATGAATATTTTCTCGAGAAGAAGTCTTGGAGGTTGGAAGATATGATCTTGTTTCCGGAGCTTTTTTCTCAGAGACACTTCAACGTATTGTCTCTGAAAAATGATGTGAATGGAAGGTGGATTTTGACAATGATGATCTTGGGAACTCAGTTGATCTGTGTCCAAATAGATATAATCCTCAACAGTTTGATCAAGATAAAGATGGAATAGGAGATGTCTGTGATGATGATATCGATGGAGATTCGATTCTTAACGAGATCTGAGTTGTCGATGATAGATGATATATAAACTTTCCCCTTCTAGAAATTTCTCAAGACAACTGTCTTCGTATTCCAAACACGAATCAGCGTGATGAGAATGAGAATGGTATCTGAGATGCATGTGAAGAGACTTCTGAGTCTCATTCGTTTTCAATTTCAGCTGAACCTTCAGTGTGAACTGCTCCTTTAGCAACGAGTTTTACTCCATTTTATTCATGATCTGTTGTTGCGATCGATCGAACTTTTTGAGATAAATCATATGGAAATGAGAGAGGTGAGATTGAACATATCTATGATAGCCCAGGAATATATATAGCGAAATGAGTTGCTACGTTTGAAGATGGGCAGATTGGAGTATGAAAAGTAACCGTGAATGTCTTGCAACCAAGAACTTGAGAGTGAGAACTTCCAGACATTCCTGAACTTTCAACGAATTTGATCGTCTTTCCTGTTGAGTGATCAATAGGAGAGACGATTGATGCTGAGATTGAAATTATTTGAGGAAAGAGTAATGAAGTTAGTCAGGTGGTACGAGACTGGGATGATGGAACATCTCGTCCAAAAACTTGAGTAGGTGCTTTGCTTGATTCTCATGTGTATGCTTCCCCTGGAACGTACAGAGTCTGAGCAACTGTCTATATAGGGAAAGAGTACTTTATATTAGAGGAGACTGTTTCTATTTCTCAAGGTGATGCTTGTGAGACAAACTTGTGATCGTGTGATTTTGATGGTGACGAGATTATAGATAGATGCGATGATGATATAGATGGAGATGGGATAGAGAATCTTTTGTGATTACTGGTTTGAGAGTCTGAATCCTGTGAGTTTTCTGAGGATATTATCAATCCGGATCGTGAGAAAGACCAACGTGATCGTATACAAAACTGAGAAGACCTTGATAATTGCTTTTTCCTACCAAACCCAGATCAGCAAGACGAAGATTCTGATGGAGATTGAGATGTCTGCGATGGAAATAATGGATGAGAAACAGGAGGAGAGAGCTGAGCTGACAATGATTGAGACACTTGATGAGGCGAATGAGGTGATGAATGAGACACGGGGGGAGATAGTTGAGCTGATAATGATTGAGACTCTGGATGAGATGGTTGATGAGGTGGAGATTGATGATCAACTGATTGAGATTGAAGGTGAGGATGAGATGGAGATAGGGATGGAGACTGACTTCCTGATGATCGTGATGCGTGTCCAGATGTTCCTGAAAGCAATAATGGCTACCAATCAAAAGATGGATGCCCTGAGCCGCCAAGAGTTTCAATGCCAGACAGACCAAGAAAACCATATATATCAGCGTGAACATGTAATCAATGTCCTTGTCCTTCTTCTAACTACGATGCTGAACTTATGCCCTGAGACCGTGTAAAAGCAGTGCTTGTCGATAAGGCTGGGGAGATTATTTACTCTCATTCTTCTCCTGTACTTATTACTGAGTTCTAGAAGAAGCCATTGTGTCTTCTTCTTCAACGTAGCTCTTCAACGTAGCATAGTATAGTATAGTAATAGTACATTACCCTCATCTTTACTCTACGGGTATTCTGTAGTTATTCTCTTATCTTCTTTTTCTCCAATGACTCATACGTTCTATCAAAGTGACATCCGAAGAGAAATCAATCAATCTGTCTACCAGAAACCACTATTTGAATGTTCTTTTCTCTGAGAGCAGTATTTCGGCACCATAAAAACTCAGAAACGTCTTGGAAAAGAGCTTCGCTGGTATATGGTACAGTGAGTGGAGTGAATAGATGGGGAGCGTAAGAGTTCGATGTTTGTTGACGAACTTGAGCATATCAAAAGAGACTATGGAAAGAGTCGAGGAGACATTTTTTTTCAGGTATGAATTATCCAAGAACATGGAACATATGAGACTCTCTTCACGAAGAAAGATAAAGAATTTCAGCAGCAATGTCTTGTGAATAAGGGGCTTCAAGATGAGCGTATGCGAGTAGATTACGGGCTTGTTCCTTCTTGGAGAGAACATATGCCAGATACGACGATTATCCTTGACCTTTCATCGTGAATTCAAGCAACGAGATCGTGATATTCAAAGTCGTGTAAAAGATATATCAACAAAGCAAAAAAAGAAGACCTCTCATTTGTAGAATGAGAGAAAGGAGATATTGAATCTTTTCGACATGTCTGGTATACGATGTCGTATGATAAGTGATTTTCTGTTGTGTCTCGCGAGACGTTTGTGTCTCTTATGGACTATCTTATTTCTTCTGGAAACGGCTTGCTTCTCTTAGCAAAAAAGTGAAAAAAGATAGTTGCCTGAAGTGTTGTTATACAGCGATGAAAGAAGTTAATCTATCTGTATGGAGCAACAGATAGGTCGTTTTGAGCTATATGAGGTCATTATTGGTTGACTGATCAGATTATGAAACGAGGAGCTGACCATGGATATGTTTCGTATGACTTGTTATGAACTGCTCCTGTGGGGAACGATCATCATTATCTTTCATGAGTGACAAGATTCAAACAATCATTTGGATGATCAACAATTCTTTCTGTAGGGAATTATGATCTTGTTTTTAATAGTCTTTTGTATAGAACATTTCAGTTCGTAAAGACAAGAAAGTTGGGAAAGAAGGTAGTAAAAGAAGATATTGTTCCGCAAAAAGCACCTCTCCCCACTAAATAAAGCTACTTTTCACTCTTTTTGTGTTTTGAAGCCTCATTCTTCTTGATTTTGCCGGGCACTTCTCTATAACAAATCCACGCTTGACGAACTCTTTTCGTCTTGTCGTACAGATGCGAGTATGATGTAATTGGTGTAGCATAGCAGAATTCAGCTCTGCTTGTACGGGTTCAAGTCCCGTTACTCGCTTGTTTCTTCTCTTTAATATTGAATAATTGCTGCATGAAAGCATTCTTGCTTTGATTGATTGTCATCTGATGTTGATGAGCAGTTATGTACTTTAATAGACGATTTGAAGAAAATTTTTGAAGAAATGATTGGGCCGAAACAAACGTTTGATGAACACATATGATGTATGTACTCTTTGGGTTTGCAATGGTTGTGATTGGTATTCTTGTTATGTTCTGATTCTGATCAGGAGAGTGATGAGATCCATGATTTGGTCTTTAGAGGTTGTATACGTTGTTAAAAAAATGTTTTTTTGGGCGAATGGCAGAGTGGTCAAATGCAGCGGGCTGTAAACCCGCCGACGAAAGTCTACGTAGGTTCGAATCCTACTTCTCCCAAGTTCTTTCAAACGTATCGTTAGATGTGTCTTATATTATGGGTCCTTAGCTCAGCTGGCTAGAGCGCCTGCCTTGCACGCAGGAGGTCAAGGGTTCGACTCCCTTAGGATCCAGATTGAATTTCTTGTGCTTAGGTACCTGGTATTCATCATTGCTCCCATAGCTCAACTGGATAGAGCAACAGCCTTCTAAGCTGTAGGTTGATGGTTCGAGTCCATCTGGGTGCACCATTCTTCTTACTTACTCCTGATAGAAACCCAATCTATATAATGTATGCCTATGCAATAAGTCCTCATCGTCTAGCTGGTCCAGGATACTGCCCTCTCACGGCAGAGATCGCGGGTTCGAATCCCGCTGGGGATGAATTATTCTTATTAGTAAAACTTCTTTCGGGAACTAGCTCAGATGGCTAGAGCGCTTGGTTTGGGACCAAGAGGTCGCGAGTTCGAGTCCCGCGTTCCCGAGATTTTGCCAAAGTAGCTCAGGGGTAGAGCAGAAGCCTGAAAAGCTTTGTGTCGGTGGTTCGATTCCGCCCTTTGGCACCATCTTATTTATGTATTACTTACCCTGTAATACACACAACACATACAGTATCGTTATATAGGCGTGTAGCTCAGCTGGTTAGAGCGCATCTCTGATAAGGATGAGGTCGGTGGTTCGAGTCCACTCATGCCTACCATATATGACCATATATACCCGATATAAAAAAAGCAATGACGAGAGTTGTTGTTTTTTTATTGACATGCTTTGCAAAGTGAGTATGTATGTGTTTCGTTTTTTAAATTATATATAAGATAATGAGAAATAGAAATGGACTACCTACTTGATTACCAAATTGAGTATCATATAGATGACCTAATGGTGATGATTTTTTTCATGAAACGGACTCAGAATACAAGGGCATTAATAAGCCTCCTAATGAAGAATTAGCCGAATTGGAAAAGAAAAATGTAGAACTTGTGGGTGAAGCACTCTTCCGTAAAGAATGATCTCAAAAAAAAGCGGTAGTAAATGATGCTGTCACTACTGATGCCTTCTCTACTATTAAAGGATAGTTTACATTACTGCGTAAATCCTAAATACTTTCGTAATAACTTTTTCTTTTCTCTATCTCCCAGTATTGGGAGATTTTTTTGTATAGGAAATTCTTTCTTGTTTCTGCTTTATCTCCTATTTTTTCTTGTATATGGAAGTACACTGGATGTGGCTCAAGATATAACTCTTCGTGACCCTACAACAGGAGGATGGGAGTTGAAACTAGAAAATAGAAGAGACAAAATGGTGTGGAGTTCAAGAACGTTCTAGTGTGAAGTTGATGCTGTAATAGATTTAAAAGTCTGTCAATTTTTGACAGACTTTTTGTTTATATGTATACTTGTAGTAAATGTAAAAATATGTTTTATTACTAATTAAAATATATTGTAATGAAAACAAAATTGATATCCTCTATAGGAAGTAGGCTTCTCATGATTTGT
>CALCME010000037.1 GCA_937965925.1 Candidatus Absconditabacterales bacterium
GATCTGGTAAAGAAAAAAGAAGAGAAAAAAATAGAGAAAGATATTCCAATAAAGAACGTTGTTGTGTCTCCAAATGATATCTGATCACTTATCGTTAGAAATTGACCTGGTAAGGAATTTAAGAAGATTGATTCATTGAAAACAGGAGAGACGGTAAGTGTCTATGAAGAGAAGAATGAGTATTTTCGTATATATATAGATAGTACGGTTTGATGGATAGCTGTGGAGTACGTTCATCTAGAATGAACCGATGCTCCTACACATCATCTTTCCAAACCTGCCCCTTCAGTAGCTCTCTCTTCATCGAAAAAAGACTTCCTGGAAAGATATCGACCACTGGTAGATAAACCTAACCTTGAACTTAGCGACTTATGTAAGAAATATTACCCTCAGATAGATGCGGTCGCAAGAGAGTATGACTTTCCAACTGAACTTATTATTTCTACCTGGTATAGAGAACATACCTGTATCTTCAAAAATCCATCAAATGGTCGAGGGAATTTTCAAATCACGTCCAATCGATATCAACCAGGACCAATATCTGTGAGTGATCTAGAAAAACAAGTCGTAGACTTTATTAATTTTAGTAAGAAAAAGTGGAAATATTACGATGCTATACAGGTCTTCTGACCAGAACCTGTTTCTATTACGTATAATGCCTATGATCTCACGAGTATTAGAAAACAATCGATCTTGTATAATGGTATTGTATGAGAGTTAAAAACAAATGTCTATGCAAATCAAAACTTTAATGGAGTGAAGGTTGGATGAAGAGATGGAATCGTTGCTCATCTATTGAAAGTATTGAAATGGAGAAGTGAGGTAGAGTAGGAGAATGAGATCAAGTAGTCATTGAAAAAAACTATCTGTACCAACGAATCTTTTTTAGATATCTGTTCTTCTTATGAATAAAGAAAAAGAGATAAAAATTTTAGAAATAGATAAGGATCTAGTCATTAATAAACTTGAGAGTTTGTGAATATGCAAGGTCTTTGATGACAAGATGGAGGCCTGGTATTTCGATGTTGATAAAAAGAATGATACCTTTCTAAGGATTAGAACTAGATGAGAAGTTACTGAATGTACGTATAAGAAGATACAAAAATGAACTATTCAATCGAATGACGAAATTGAACTACATATTAGCGATGCACAGGCAATGTGTGATATTCTTAAAATAGTGTGATTTGAACAATATCAAACCAGAGTAAAACATAGGATTAGTTATAAAGATGATATCTTTACGTATGACTTAGATAAGTATCCTAATTTTCCATGGTTTATGGAGATTGAGTGACCTGATGAGAATGCAATACGTCAACAGATCAAGATTCTTTGATTGGAAGGGTATCCAAGTACATCATTGTGATATTCAGACTTTGTAAAGGATTATGAGTGAATCATTGCTTCTCTTACCAGTAAATAATCTATAATTTTGTATTCGTTCATATGTAGTTCTGTGGTGGATATATTTCTTTATTGAAAAAACAAAAAACACACTCAATCTGAGTGTGTTTTTCTTATACTAATTAGAATATATACACGTACACGTTTACGGTAATCTAATATCACCGAAGATGTCATACATAAGTCCTCTTAGTTGATCTTCTCCGTCTAGTTTTATAAGATCACTATCTGTAATTTCTTGTGAAGCTATATAGAACCATGTTCCTAGTTTCTGTCTTGAGATGTTTACTTGATTTACTCCATCAAGCGTTTCTCATTGGATGATTCATAGTTCTTTTCCTACTGCATAGTATGGTTCTCGTCGTCTGTCTCCTGTTTCGTCTAGGAATCACTTTAGCGTTCTTACTACAACAGTGATTGCTTGTGCTTCTGTAATGTTCCCATTCGGGTTGTACATTCCGTTTGATCACTTGAGTAGTCCGTATTCACATGCTTCCTTGATATGTGGGATAAGAGTGTAGTCGTATCCTTCTATATCTCCAAATGCACATTGGTTATAGTTTTTTGTAAGTCATTCAACTTTTGCATAGCTGTTCACAAACTTAGCAGCTTCTCATCTAGTAATGTTGTCATATGGTCTAAAGTCATTTACTTGGTCGTATTTGGTAAGACCGTTGCTGTGCATCCAGTCGAGAACCGTAGGAAACGTCTGTCCGTATACAAACATAGATCCTAATCAAACCACAAGTGCTGTCAGGAGGGCGATAATTTTTTTCATGAACGTCAAATATAATAATAAAATAAGTACAAGAAGAATATGCTTAGATAATCATCTATCTAATAGCTTACGATTTTGAATTTCAACTTCAAGGTATGAGTCACTTTTTTGCTTGCGTAGTGTACAAGATAATTCAGAATAACATCATGAATGGATATACGATCATTCTGTCTGTGAAACTATGAAGTACCATTCACGATGCTGCAAGTCATATTAGTCATACGCTCATAGACAAGAGTAGTGACGAAAAAAGAGTTGCCTCATGGTGTATTTGTTGTATTCAATCTCAAATATATGCTGTTTCTGAGTCTTTCTCTTCTCTTGAATCTGCGTTGCTTGAATTCATTTCTTTTTTTGCATTGAATGATCGTTGGAGTTCTGGAAGTATTCCAATGAGACATAGATAACAAAACAGAAGCATCCGGGGAATAAATCAACTTGCTCAGAACTCAACAAACACTTGTACAAACTGGTTTTCCGGATTGAATCATTCTGCATCTGGATCTCGGTGTGAAGCTGGTCATGCCGATCATGGTCAATGTCACCGAACTGGTTTCTCGATACTCATGTCGATTCATTTTTTGAGCATCATGACGTGTCCTGTATTTGAGTATTGTCTTGCAAAGATATCATAATATCGTTGATATCCAACTAATCCGAAGACACATAGAATCGGTAAGAGTGTTTTCAATCAGAACGAGATGAGTTCTTTTTTGTTTTTCTGTCCCAGTATTCATATAATAATTATTTCTCCAATTCGAGATCATCGTGCAGCTCTAGAGAAGGTTGTGATAATATTAATTGCATAGATAGCTCGTCGTCCCCATGTTTCTGATAGTTTTCTTTTGTATAAGAACATATAGTAGAAGAACGGTCGAAGTGCAGTAAGGAAGAATCACCGAGATATCGGTCTTTCGAACAAGAACTGATTGCGAGGGAGTCATTGATTGATGTGTGTGTAATACGCAGCTGGGGCTTTTCCTCATACTGTCCCTTCGTAGATGAAGTTGTCGTATCAGAAGAGTTTTAGTATTCCTGGCTTTATGAAAATAATCAGATACCGCAAGAGTCCTCATAGTAGCATTATTTTTAGAAGTCTTCCGTATCGTCTGATGAGTTTTTTGCGAGAATTTTTTTCTATGAAATGAGTACAAAAGTATCCAATCAAGAGAATGAAAAATCCTATAAAATCGTACTTACTTGCCAGTGCGTATGTTCATCGTGATCATTGATGAATTGCGTAATTTCACCATGAGGTAATTCCTATTGTACATATGAGAAGGAAGAGAATTGCAATTATTTCTTTATTTGGAAACAAGATCTTCCAGTCTTTCTTTCGTATGATTCATGCTATTGCTATTCCTCACAAGGTAACCAAAACAATTTCTTTCCAGAGTCGAACGACTTTCATCCATGACGCATCAATTCACAAAGAAAATGTTACGAGATTGAACAAAAAGAACTGTAAGACCAGTCCTATAAAAAACACTTTGATAAGAGTTGTTATGATGTTTTGATACATATTGATGAGACTAATTGATGAGTATACAGTTATTCGGCATTCATAATTCTTTTAATTTCATCTGTCAAAGAGGGGATATCATGTTCCAAACAATATCCATCTATACAGTTTTCCATTGCGAGCTTATCAAGAAGTTGGCAGACCACATACATAGTGATTGGAGCTATATTGAACCCTCTTAAAAAATCTCAGATATCCCTATTAATCACTCTTTTTCACATCTCAATAATGCTATTAATCTCTCTGTCATCTCCATATCATTTTTGAGCTGCTATCGCGTATAGGTTATGATTTTTGCTTGGATATTCAAGATATCGAGCAAGAAAAGCTCCAAGATTTCCACTCTCTACATTTTCTCTCAATCATGAAGCATATTTCTTCATAGAAAACTTGAGCGTCTTAATGTAGAACTCTCTCTTATTTGTGAAATAATAGTATAACGATGGTTTCTTGATTCATAGCTCATTTGCTATGTTGTCTAGTTTTACGTCACTATATTGTTTTGCGAAGAAATGTTTTTCTCCAGCTTCAAGAATAGTATCAAGATCCATTTGGTGTTGATTAAGAAATAGAAAAGATATGTGGTAGTATTGAATCTTAACGTAGACCTTTACTTCATATCAGTTCTTTATTCTTACTCCAGACTATCTAATTAGCTTCGTGAAATGTTTGATGCCAATTATAGTATATCGCATTTAAATTTAGACGTTTTGAGTACTCTTACGTTTAGATCAAATAGAAGTTCTTAATTGCACTTACGGCGATAGACTACGTAGTAAATTATATCTAAATTTTATATTAATTTACTATACTATCGATAGCTTCTTATTTTATTCTAATTCTAACTATCGTCTCAAGTGAGTCAGGTTTCGTTCTTCTCATATCATTCAGATAGACATATGTTGGTGTTCAATCAAGTTCAATGTTGTCTTTTTTTGCCTGAGCTCTAATTTTCTTTATGGTCTCTGGAAGTCACTCATACGCTCAAATATGAGTAATTTGAAGGACTTTATTTGATTTCTTGGTGGTGAAATCTACCTGGGGGAGTTTTTTTTCTTGACTTTTTGCTTGAGCGACACGTCGACCATGAAGGACTCTTTCTGCAGTGATATACTCTGGTTGTGGAAGTGAGATGATCCAGTCGTCTTTACTTATGATTACTTCCAAAGGAGGCATATTATAATCAAAGAAATTTGGTGGAGGATTTCTTTTGAAAGAAAATTTCATCGTAAAGGCTAATCATTGAAGTACTTTAAGTGAATCATTGAACACTTTATCGTCAAATTCACCTTCATGTGTTATAGACATGTATCACATCTTGTGCGTTTTGCTCTGTTGAACCTCTTCTGCAGTCGAATCGTAATGTTTTGGATATTTGTCTAAGAATGAAAGTTTTTCAAATGTCTGATCGTGCACATGTTTCATATATTTATTTTTGATGAAGAGATGAATGTCTTTACTATATATATATGGCTCTCTTTCTCAAGGTGAGATTGATAAAACGGCTTACCAGTAGGAGTTATACGTTATTAGTTACTATTTTTGATTCTGTGTATCATTGTTAGATCTTGGTAAATGTTCCTGACTCTTGCATGATTTTATATCATAATGGCTTGTGAATCACTTTTAGTGCTGTGAGATTGTCTCGGAGAAGATAGGTTTCTGTATCTCAATTATTATATGATTTATGTACGAGGTACTGTTCAGCTTGCGTATTGATAAGTTCTGTTATCTGAAACGGAGAACATATTTCAATATGTTGTCGTCATGTTGCATAAGGAGTTCTTGTCGATGGAGCAGGGTATTCGATAAGGAATATTTCTTGATCTCATACAATTATTGGTTCTTTCAAGAAAAACACAAAAAATGTTTTCTCACGAAAGATCGTTTCATTGTAGTGGGTACTTAGCTCCATGAAGACTGTTTTATTTGCTTCAAATTCTTCAAGAGTCGCTGATCTTCGGCATAGGTGATCTATCGTATGTTTTTCCAGTTCTATGCCTGCAAGTGTTAGGTGTTCATTTATAGTCTGGAGAAATGAATCTACAGTTACGTATGGGTTCATTATTTTTTTAAATGCTTGATATAAAAATCTTACGATCAAGAAAGATATTTTTGTACTGCTGTGAGTGATTTTTTCATGGTAGCTGATTGTAGCATACCGTTGATATACTTCATGGTAAAGACGATTGATATACCCGTGTTCTCTTCAAAGGTAACTCTGGTTTTTCCTGTTTGCTTGCTTACAGCTATGTCCTGATATGGCATATATGATGAGATGATTCCAATAAATTTTCCTCATTGAGTATCTTCTGTCGTACAGGTCGAAACTGGTTTCATGAAGACAGGACTTCCACTATTTCATGGAAAAGCAAATCCATCCATATAGATACTTCAATTTGTATTCACTCTCGAGATCATTCCTTTTCTAATAATTGGATCTACGCGGTTGTCTTTTGTAACTTCTGTCACTCCTGGGTGAAATGAGCAGTAAATAAGATCATTTGTTTCAAAAAAATCTTCTTCTGTGATGTGATGATCTTCTATGTGAATAATCTCTTCATCAACGCCGTGATACATAGGAATTGGACAAATAACAATGTCTACATCTTTGTTTCGAATCAGAGGAGTGACGATCTTTTTGTCAAACCATGTATCCAAATCTATGCGAGAACCTTTTGTTGTCGTACTTCAAATAAGACCTAATCCTCTTTTTATTTCTCATGTGTGTGTGTTGAACAGGACGTGTCTTGCTGTAATGAAATGATGTATTCATTCTATCTTGATGAGAAATCACGTTCCGATCACGTTTCTATGAACATGATCGTTGTGGGGAGTCGTTTGTTCTATAAAGACGGTTGTTTTTTTTATTCTTTCGACGATATTTCTCATAATGATCCTAGTGATACAAGAGGTAAAATTGAATTCTCACTTTCTTACTGACTCTCTCTTTTGTGTCTTTACTCATCAAACAGAGCAATGATTTCTCCCATGAGATGAAGTGACCCATAGACAATATATAGATATCTAGGATCTTGTGTATAGAGAGTTTCTTTAAAAAACTTACTTTCATCTAGATACTGTACGTCAAAGGGCATAGGGAGAGACCTTATCGGCAGAGCTCTTTTTGAATCTATTTGTATGAGATAGTTTTCATCTCATTGGATAAGATGTTCTTGGAGTCTACTTCTATACATATTCAGATCCTTTACTGTTCAAAAGACAGTTATGATTTTTGTGTATGCTGGTCTACGTGTTTCAACATAGGAGTTGAGTGCTATGAGTCAGCTTTCATTATGAGCTCCATCTATCAGTAAATTTTCTCTCAGTCGTTCGCATCTTCATCTATGCGTGATATGCATGAGTCACGTGCGTATCTTTGTTTTTGAAATTCAGATATCTTGAAGTATCTCATAGGCAATTCACGCATTCTTTTCTTGATGATCTCCAGGGAGATTTGTCTGGATCTGTTTGGTGCATATTTTGAGTGTTGCTCCTTTACATCTAGCTCAGTAGTGCATGAGCTTATTGTCGAGTCATGTATAGCAAGGGACTCATTGTTTCATAATTCACATTTTATTTCGTTGAATCTGTGATGTTGTTTTTCAAAGAATATGTACATGATCGAATCAAATTGAGGTAATCGCTGTAGCTACTGGTTTCTTGAAGACATTGGTTGCATCAAGCGTTCACCCTAGTCATACTTCGATCACTGCATAGTCTACCTTCTTGTCGATAAAACAACATATTGATGCCAAAAAGGTTACTTCAAAAAACGATAATTTGATCTTAAATTCTTCTTGCAGACGAGTTGCTTTTCAGAGGTATTCATCTCGTTTTTCATCAGATATGTTTTTGTTATTTATTCTTATTCTTTCGTGGATACTCAAAAGGTGAGGAGAGGTAAAGAGTCACACGGTATATCCTCCTTGGGTGTGTAATACTTGAGCAATCATATTGGTGACACTTCATTTTCCATTTGTTCACGCTACATGAATAACAGACAATCTATCTTGAGGATTTCCAAGATGTTTGAATAGTTTCTTGAGTTTCGAGAGTCCAGACGCTAAGTCTCTTTTCCTTTGTTGAGCTTTTGTGAGTGTTTCTGTTTGTTTCATAGTCTGCATTTTTTGTAATACAAAGATATTGAGATTTTAGTCTGATTTATTTATGTGAAAGAAGTTCTGTAAAAACGCTCCCTAGACGTTTGCATGTTTCTTCAAATGATTCCTTGGTTCTTAATTTTTTTGCTAGCTCTATTTGAATTATTTCTTTCATTGGGTGTTCTAAATGTAAGAACTGGTTCAAATGAAATGGATTTGAGGCGGAGTAATATTTATTGATTCTTGCTTTATATCACACAAATTTTTCTTCAAATGATTTCTGAAAACATCTAACTAGAGTTCTTTTACAGGTTTCTTTTGTGTTGATTCGATCAAATCCTTTTTCTTTAAGCAAATTTTCTATATAGAGTTTCTCTTTCTCATCAAGAATGTTACAATATTTTTTGTGAAGATACTCAATTGAGTGTTTTTCCTTGTCAAAAAGTCACGTACATATGTCTATTCAATCTCCATCTTTCATAGCACATCCATGAATATTTATCACTAGTTGATCTGTTGTTTTTTTACATTTATGTAAGATGTCTTTGATAAAGTCCTTTGCTTCATCTATATCTATTGCCTCTATACTATATGTATTGTGTTCTGCACTATAAGGGACACAATTTAGATCATATCTTGGATTATTTACCTTGCTTGTAGCCTTATTTGACCATCTTACTATTTTAGTATTAATAATTGCTTCGCAATCGAGAGTTTGAGCTATTGCTAGTGTTATGTGTCAGGTCAAAAAATCATCTCCTCATCCATGCGGTGCAAGTAATAGAAGTCATTTATTTTTTCCTTCATATGTTATACCATAAGAGGTTTCTTTTTCTTGGCTGAAGATATTTATGATTATACTATAAATAGGTATGAATTTACAAAAATAAGAATCTCATTCATCATAACAACATGAGCAACGCTATTCCTCTATGAAATCGTGTGTTTGATATACGGATATGAAGAAGATATCATATGAATATGGCTATTGCTACGATTACGAGAATCTCTCGATAGTGACGAATCTCAGTGAATGAAAACGTTCATTGGTATTGAAATTGGATCACACGTCGAATGTTTAGGGTAAGAAAAATAAGTGCAAACGTACTACGGAACTGAGATTTATCAACGAAGTCTTGTTTGTTTGCCATAGCCAAAAAGACCCCTCATGATCAGAACAGTCATTGAATGATACCTCATACGAGTGTTATCGCTCTTTTTGCACTTGTACTGAAGGTCATTGTCTTGATGAAAAGAGACTGGAGAGCATAGATGAGGAGGAAGAGTGCGAATCACTTTAGAAGAATTGTATTGTCTCCCAGATCTACAAGAAATGTTCCAATAATGGTTCATGGAAATGTTCGAGCTACGACAGTTTTGTATAACGGTCGAGAGATGTTTTTATGATCAGTGATCAGGGTGAAGAGCGTTGACGTAATACCCGTAAAAAGCCCCAAGAAGATGAACTCCTTGAAAAATGCTATATCTCAGACAAATCCAAACAAAGTGATTGCCATAATGAATCATCATATACCAAACACACTCTGTCCGATATATCACAGAAAGAAGCTGATGTGGAGGAGGAATCATTGCATGCAGACTGAAATGGTAAGATGATAAAATTTCATTCTTGACGTTCTCTTGCATATATGCATACAATATCTATATATGGGCTCCACACAGTATGAAATGGAATCTCACGGTGTTCTTCGGAACGGGTGAGGTTTTTTTTATTGATTAATTATTTCTCTATTGCTTGGTCTGTATGTCTATGTCTTACTAATCACAGAATACTTCATGTAATAATAATCACCCCGATCCATTGTCGTGATGTAAACAATACTCATACTCATCAGAAGATGGCAAAGAGTTCTAGACTCACGGGAAGTGAGAGTTCATAGAGTGTTGCGTGTGACGCTTGGACTGATTGTATCCCCTTGTAGTATAATCCAAGTGCCACACATCCAGATAGTACTGCTATGAGTGTAAAGATTTTCCACTGGGTTTGAATAATATCTCGGAGTGATCAGAGTTCTCCCATACCTATGATGATGAGAGATCATGCTACTGCTGTCAGTATCAGTCTCAGAAACGCTATCTGATAGAACTTAAGTTCCTTACTCAGTGATCTTGCTAGTACGGTTTGTGTTCCTCGACAGAATGCTGCAAGAAGAGCTCGTCAAGAGGCAAGGATGATATCTTCTTTCCCTTCGATGTTTGGCATCTGAAATCAAAAGGTGATCAGATAACTTCATATCAGAGCAAACACAAAGAACATCCAATATTTTTTCGAAATTGTTTCTCACAAGAATAAGAACGCTCCCAACACCGCAAACAATGGTTGCAATTTTTGTAGTGCAGCGGGCAGAGCGAGTGCATCGAAGTGCATGAGGAACAGTGACTTTGTCAGTGCATATGTCCCCAATACTCATCACAACAGTGCTATACAGACTGCCGTGATCCATCCTTTTGATGAAAGATTCTTGAGATCTTGTGTTGTTTGTGATCGACTAATCGTTTTGGATATACGGGATTTGCTTAGTCATAAGATACAAAAGAGAATAAGAGCAACGACCACTCAGAAGAGATGTTCTGCTCACACCACCAAGAGGGGATTGTACTCATACAATGCCCCTCTTAGAAAACTATAGTCGACTGCTCGGATGATTCATGCTGCTATGATGCACAGTGGTCACAGGGGGAGGAGTGTTTTGTTCATGGATGGTTGTGTAATGGTAAATGAGATATGTGTATATTTATTCTGTATATATATGTTTATCTATTTTTACGCCTATTTTATTTCTTTAAGAGTCAGAATATTCGTAATGGAATTTTGTTTTCTGT
>CALCME010000038.1 GCA_937965925.1 Candidatus Absconditabacterales bacterium
TGTCTTTATATCAATAAAAAAGGTCAACTCATTCTTTCTGGTAGTGTATATCAATGTCTCTTCCCCATTGAACAAGGTATAAAAGTTGATCAATTGTTTGAGTTGTAACTTTCTTTAAAGATGGAAGATAGTGTTCAAGAAATTCTTTCTCTACTATAGATGGATTAATAGGATTTTTGATCTTTTGTCACCGAGAAAGGGCTTCGTGTATAGATGATGATGTTATTATTCTTTTATGTGCAGTATGAGGAGTAATGATATCATCATGTTTTGGAGTATATAATTTAGGAATATAATCTCCATCTTCATTGTATCCTCTGTGTAGTTCATTTTCAAAGACTCTTTTCCCTTCTCCTGTTGATAGCTTATAATTTCTTTCAGGGTATTGGAGTAACGTTACCAGTCTAGATTGCTTTGGATAGATAGCAGTGAAGTTGTTGTATTCTGCAGCATAGGGATACGGTTGAATTTTCGAATATCAATGTTCTTTACATAAGGAGGTAAGAATTTTATCGTTTCAAGTAACAACTTTTCATATCTTATTTTTGGTACTTTTGAGTAGACAAGTTCCTGGTGATGGAATAGGAGGAACTCAAATATCTTTCTCCTGTTGAAGAGGAATGATTTTTATAGTATCACAGTTCATGGATTTGTTTAAATCATAAAAAAAACTCCGATACACATATAAGGAGTTTTGGTTGTTCTTTTCGATGTTTACTTGCTAATAAAATCATCGATACCAAAACTCCTGACGAATCGTCGTCGTTTCGGTTATCGTTATCTTTGTGAAATGTACTGTATGCATAGATCATTTTCTTATAAAAAAATCTCCACTAGAACTAGTCTAGTGGAGATCATTTTGAGAGTGATATACGTTTTTTATCATTCTACAAAACCTCCACGGTTGATCGTGGTGGTCGTTGTTGAGTTATTTACACAAGTATGATAGGGTTTCATAGTATGCACGAACATTATAAATCATATTCAATCTATTTCTTTTAAAGGAACAATCAAGTCCAAACTTCATCAAAAGTCATCCTGAATAGTCTAAAAACCTCGCTTATATTTGTTTTTGTTAGTTGTATGGGTATATATATAGTCATTTACTATTTGAATACGGATTTCCTATGAAAAGATTCTTAACATGAATTACTCCTAGTTCTGATCAGTTACATATATGAAACTATTTTTGATGTGTAAAGCAAATGATTGATTTGCAAGAGGAGCATCCTGAAGATGAATTCTTTATGTTTTTGTCTAATATGCATGCCTTGACCAAAGACGCTTGGACGGGAGAAAGTGTGAGACATAATAGCCTAAGTTTATTAAAACTCTATGTAGCATGTGGTGTAGATCCTGAAAAATTTTTCATATATAATCAATCAGATGTTCCAGCTCATGCACAATTAGCATGGATATTTCAGTGTCTTACTCATATGTGATTTATGGAACGTATGCATGTATACAAAGATGCGGTAGCGAAAGGGAAATCGAAGGAACTAAGTGTTTGAACATTCTCATATCCGATTCTTATGGCAGTTGATATTATTTTATATGATGCTGATTTAATTCCAGTTGGGAAAGACCAAAAACAACATGTTGAATACGCAAAAGATATAGCAGAGAAGTTTAATCATCGTTTCTGAGAGACATTCAATCTTCCAGATCCATATATCTCAGCTGATGTAGCAACAGTTCCTTGAATTGATGGACGTAAAATGTCAAAATCATACAACAATTACATATGACTCTTGGATACAGACGAGGATATCATCAAAAAAACTAAGCGTATACCGACAGCAGCAATCGCTATCGATGAACCTAAAAATCCTGATGAATGTAATGTCTATAAGATGACGAAACTATTTTTAAATGATGGAGAAGATAGTGCTTTGCGTGAGAGATATACCGCTTGATGATTGTCGTTCAAGACAGTAAAAGAAGAACTTGCACAAAAGCTTATCTCATTTATTTCGCCAATACGTGAAAAATACCACCAATTAGATGATGACATGATTCGTGAGATGCTTGCAAAAAATGCACCAAGAGCAAATGAGATTGCACAGAAAAAGGTTGAGGAAGTGTACAAAAAAGTTGGATTTAGTCTTTAGTTATAACGTTAACTAGCTTTCCAGTTCTCCAGTTAATGTGCTCCTTAGTTATCACACAAAATCTATTCTTTACATTGCAATCTGCAGTTTCACAGTCAAAAAGAATTCATTCGTGAGTTTTGCATCTACAAAATATTTGGTGTATTTTAGGATCGTAGGTAACTGCTTTTTGTTCACCTTGTTTATTCAAATCAATGTGTAAAATTTTTGAGAGCATACGACTTCATTCTTGATTCACCTTTTTAACGTTTGTTGCATATCCTGTCGCTGCAAAGCAAAATAACAATGCTAAAGAAAATTTCAGAAATGATGCCTTCTGTTCAGTAAGATTTCTAACTCAAGGATTATGCTCTATTGGGGCTTGTGCTTCAGATGTATTTGGCGATTCATTTTTATTCGCTTTGCTAGTGTTTTTTAGTCGAGATCCAAGCATATAATTCTTATTTATCTTGAGTAAAATTGTATTTTGTACTATTATTTCTTTGATAGATATTTCTGACATGATAGAGTAGCAAGGTGTGATATGCTAGATAGCGAGCCAGGTGATTTTTTTGAGATGGTTGGATATGGGTATGTGGTGTGTCTCTGATCAGATATAAGTCGAGTAGAGCAGTATACAAAGTATATAATCGATGCTCCTTGAGAAATAATACTACTCGCTAGATGACTTTTGTCAAGAACAGCTCTGGTTCATCTTCATGATTTTACGAGGAGATGGTTTTGTACATATAAAAAAGCGATTTGACTTCGGATCAAAGATCCAGAAGAGTTTGCAAAGAGAATGCCGACTGGGCGAAAGAAAAAAATGAAAAAAAAGAAAACAAAGAGCGAGAAGAAAATTGTATGAAATACTCATGATCCTCAAGAAGCCCATCTTGAGTATCGAGACGGCAAAAATGATATTCACTCGTATCTCATGAACTCTTTCTCATTGTTTCCGACTCACCAAAAGCTTCTTGTCTTTCCTGATCTTTGGATTATGAGACAGACGATCTCAGATAAACTCCTAACTCATGCGTCAGTTCTCTTCTTACACGCAAGAATGACAAAAAAACAACAAGCAGAGGCTTTTTGGGAGATAAAAATGGGAAAGAAAATATGTATTTTTTCGACCCCATCACAAGTGTTTCATGATCGAGATTACTTATCTGAAATAGTTCTTTTTGATCAACACAAATGGTACTATAAACAACCTCAAGACCCTAGATATAATACTCGTGAGGTGTGTACACATTTGTCAACTATTGTTGAATGCCCCCTTGTAAGTTCATGATTTTCTCTTCATTAGGTTTTTTTGTCTTAATCGTAAGGTATTGTGATGTAAACTGGTTTATAACCTATACGTGGTTAATACTATGCCACAAATTTGCATAAATCGCTATTTATATCTATAATAGATCTAGTTGATATTTATTTTAGTTATCTGTAGTATATGGCGACCAGAAAAAAAACAGAAAAAAATAAAGCTCAATTTTTGTTGAGTACAGATACGTTGTCATGATATGGACTTGATCTCATTTTTGATACAGCTAAAGAACTTAACTTTGACGGAATTGACCTCGCAATGCGAAAGAATTTTGATGCATGGCATATAGACTATGTGAAAGATCTTTCTATCAAATACGACCTCCCGGTAAAGGTTGTTCAGATTTCTGACAAAGCAAATATCAAAGAGATGAATCAATGAGTTGATTTGTGAAAAGAGCTTGGAGTAGAGGCTGTGACTATTAATGCACCAAGTATTTTTAATATCTCTTCATTTAGATTTTTGACATGACAACTACCATCATACAAAGCTCATAACAAATGAGTAAAATTCTCTCTTATCAACGCGTGAAATGAGAACTATATGGCAGTGATTCCAAAACATTATTTTTCAAATATGAAAGAAATTATCAAAAAATATCGCATGTACTTAGCAATAGATGTAGCAAACGTTCAGGAAGATATCTTAGATCATGATTTGATTAAATATCTTCCAAATTATATTCCCTATATGAGTGTCGTCTATCTGTCTGATGTAGGAAAAGATGGTAAGAAACATCTACCATTGTGAGATGGGGTCTACAAGCTTCCTTCATTACTCAAGAAGTGTAAGCAAAATGAGTATTATTGATTCTTCTCACTAAAGGTTACAATCTCTAAGAAAGATCTAGCTGATATCGAGAAAGTAAAAGTGATTTTGAAAAAATGTAGAACATACTATACGGAAAATTTTGAGACGCTTAAGCTTGATTAAGTCTGTTTTATTGATTGTAATGCTTAATTATTAAATGAAAAAAATATCATTACTCTTTCTTTCATTTCTTTTTATTTGAATCACTCATTCTCAATTCTTTCCGGCCCAATCATATTGTTGAAATGTTAGTGGATATCTATTTCAAGAAAATTGTACATGAAAAGTGATGATGTTTTGAGAAAGAATTTTAGATTATAAATGACACAAGATTCATCAATGTAAATTTATTGAGGTAGACAATAAAGATGTATTGAAAGATCGATATATTATTTCATATTCTGGAAACATATCAAATATAGTGAGTGAAAACTTAAATTATAACTTAAAGAATGATATTAATTTTACGTATTGTACTGCTTCAAGTTCAATCATCTGAAAGGATAACTTCTTTTTCCGAGTATCAATCTCAAGTTTATTTTGATTACTTTTTTTTGCTAGACTAATATTAATAAGAAAATGAAACAACTAAAATACTGTTTCTTGAAATTCTTGCTGTGAATCTTACAATAAAGCCATTTATTTGGTTTTTTTCTTATGGGACCCTGATTAGTTGTAGTGTGATTCTTATTGCTTTCTGCGTTGTTCTCTTCGTCAGAGATAGCAATAATGGGAGTGCCATTGTACAAAATAAAAAAGTATCTCAATGAAAATATCAAAAATCCGGGGTATGCGAAGCTTTTGTTGAAACTCAGAGAGTCTAGTGAGAGGACGTTGATTGCGATATTGATCTGAAATAATTTGATCAATGTAGCGTTGTCGATGTATGCTGCACAGCTATGAGATACCATCTTAGCAAAATTTGCTCTGTGAGGTGCTATGGGTTTTTTACTCGTATCAGTTTCTATAACGTTTCTGATTCTTTTCTTCGGAGAGATTATACCAAAAGTATTTGCAGCGGAATATGCACTCAAATTTGGGATGGCAGTTTCACCTATTATTCAGTGAGTGATATGGATGCTTTATCCACTGGTATGGGTATTAGAGCAAGTAATCTACTTCCTTAAGCGTTTGGTCTGAGCTGAAACTGAAAAAGTATCTAAAGAAGATGTAGAGATTTTTGTAGAAGAAGGAAAGAAGGCGTGAATCTTTACTCCTACAGAATCACTCATTATTCATAACTTTTTAGAATTTTCTGAAAGAGATGTAGAATCAGTCTTTCAACACAGAAAAAACCTTTTCGCACTGGATGAAGAACTAACATTAGGAGAAGCAACAAAACAAATTCTTGCTAATCCATATAGTAGAGTGCCGTTATTTCGTGGAGATAAAGACTCTTTAGTTTCTATGCTAACCCTTAGGGATGTTCTTTTATTGGGGCAAGATCCTGAAAATCTTACTAAGACACTCAAGACCTTTAGTCTTAGGGCTGTAGAAAAAGTGCCGATTACAGCAAGTATTTTTGATGTCTTTCTTGATATGAAAAAACATGGTCAGCATTTCGCTGTCGTGATAGATGAATATGGAGGGACTGCTGGAATTGTTACGTTTGAAGATATTCTTGAAGATATGGTAGGGGCAATTAGGGATGAGTCTGATGGATGGGAAGATGCTGAGATAGTGAAGATAGATGAATCATCATGTAGAGTGAAATGAGAAACTATTCTTAGAGATATTATTGATATATTACAAATTAGCTGATACAAAATTCCAGAAGAGTACTCTGATATCAGTGAAGAAGATACGGTTGCCTATGTGATACTTGATGTTCTCAAAGACTTTGCAAAAAAATGACAAATCGTTCATCTTGGAGATCTTACCTTTGAAGTACTCAAGGTAAATAAGGACTGAGACGCCATAAAGAAAGTAAAAGTAAGCTATATAGAGAAAGATCTCGAAGATACAGTTCTTGTTGAAGAGTAACCAGAATTATTTTACTCCAATTACTTCCTGCTTAGCATGTCGCAAAGAGCAATTCGTGAAATTGACGCAAAGAAATTACGATCCCAATCAACATGAAGACCATATGAGTGATATCTTGTTTCGCAAGAGTCAGATCTTTTATGATTGTCAGCTCTTCTTGAAGCGTCTTCGACGGACTCATGGGTAGTAAAACCAGACCAACTGTTTGGTAAAAGAGGAAAGTATGGCCTTGTATGAGTAAATTTAGATCCAGCATGAGTTGTAGCTCGAATAGAAGAAAAACGACTCCAAGAAAGAGAAATTGATACTACAAAGTGAACTCTGGATACCTTTATTGTAGAGCCTTTTGTTCCACACGATCAAGAGTATTATATAGCACTAAAGACTGAACAAGATGAAGATATTATCTATTTTTCACTGGAATGAGGAGTTGAAGTAGAAGAGAACTGGGAGAAGGTAATTGAATGTAAAGTATGAGTTCTTGATCAGATCTCTGATGAACAACTCACAACGCTTACTTGATGAATCAGTAAAGATCATCTGTCTCTTGTCCAAGATTTTATCTCGGATATGCTTACGTTCTTTAGACAGAAATGATTTTCGTATCTTGAAGTTAACCCATTTGTTATTACATCAGATACTGTGATATGTCTGGATATGGTAGCAAGAGTTGATACATGTGAGGCATGGAAACAGCCTGATCGAAAACAGATAGAACGAGTAAAACCTTTTTGAGCTGAAACACATCCTCTTGAAGAAAAAATCGAGGAAATGGATGCTGAAACAGGTGCAAGTTTGAAGTTTAGTACAATAAATCCTAGATGACGCATATGACTCTTATTGTGATGATGATGAGCAAGTGTAGCAGCTATGGATAAGCTTGCTGATATGTGACTTATAGATGAAGTGATCAACTATGGGGAACTTTCAGGGAATCCAACGTACCGACACAATAAAGCGTATATACAATGACTTGTAGACCTGATGGTAGACGAAAAAGAAACGACTCCGTGAAAAAAACGACTCTGTGTGATCTGAGGAATATCAAACTTCACAAGAATTGATGTGTTTTGTAAAGCCTTTGTGGATGCTGTCTCAGAAAAAGTTGAAGCAATAAAGCAGGCGAAGATAACTATTTTTGTGAGACGTGGAGGAGTAAACGATACAAAAGGATTAGCTATGATTAAAACATTCTGTGATGCTCATGAAATTCCGTGTACGGTAGCAGATGGTGATGTATATATTACAGATGCTATGGAGGTATTAAGGTAGTGATCTGTTAGTGATTTGCTTATATCGGTTTCTTGTATATAGAAGCCATTTTCAATCACTATAGATGTTATAAAATCTTAGTAATGTGATAAAAGTGTGAGTAATTTGCTTATAATACATTATATATATGAGAAAAACAACAAAAAAGATACGAGACAAACGATGATGGTTTATTCGCGATATTTGAAAGATTCTTTTTGGGATGTTATGTATGATAGGTGCATGAGCATTGCTTATTAATTGGATTTGACACGAACGTATTATAC
>CALCME010000039.1 GCA_937965925.1 Candidatus Absconditabacterales bacterium
CTCTCATTCGTTGAAAAAATCCCAAAAAAGTCCAACATAGTAAAGTTTTTTTCATTTTAATCTTGAATTTCATCTCAGTATCAGTATCAACACATCACTTCAACAAAGGTACGAATGCAGAACACATAAAGTACACAGAGAATCTTCTTCATCTTAGATGGGGGAGATTTTTTGTATATTCACTTATTTATTCTCTTGTTTTTACGCTCCTTAGCATCTTCTTTTCTTTCACAAGCACCCAAAGGATTCTTGTTTACCAAGATGATGTAAGCTAACAATGATTTTTTTTTGACAGAATGGAAAGCGATCTGTATAATTAAGGTGACCAGATTTTACCTTTTCTACATGACTCGACATGTATCTCAACCTTCACAAAATAACATTCTATACGATCTTATTCCTCATCTTCTTTTGAATGTATTTCTTTTGAGAACGCATTTTTGTGTCACAGGAGAGTTCAATTCATTCTCATATTATTGATGATCGTAGTCGAGAAGTTCGCCCTCCATCAGTGCAATCGACCCTAGATACTACTGAAGTAGATCTTAAAATTGCAACCTACTTTCAAGATATAGTCTCATGATCTGAAGAATTTACCTCTTTATGAGGATTTGATATCTTGGGACGTATGGAAGAACTATGTATCTACTACGGAGATATCTGTGATAGAATCGATTTCGATGAAAAAACCCATTTCTCAGATCAATATGTCTTCATGCTCTTTAGTGTCTATTTAATTTCTCAAGTAGATCAAAACATGATACTTCCTGGTGTTATTCCCTTACGTCAGACAATTCACTCAATTCTCTTTTACTCAGATAAAGAAAAATCAAGAGGACAAGCATGACATCACAATGTAATGATCAATACACATAGTATGGAATCTCAGCAAGAAATATTTGAAGTTATGACACATGAGATCGCTTGACACATTTTAGACTTAGGAGGAATAGATGATCTAATTTCAGAAAAACACCCTTCTTTTACTGAGTTCAATGAACCTAAATTTGGGCTACAAGATTGGTCATTACAATTCTATCAGCTCAGTCGAATTTGAGAATCAACAAGAAATCCAAATGCATCGTGGACGAATTTCATAAGTGGTTATTGATCTCACTCCCCTTTTGAAGAGTTTGCAGAGTTTTCAAATGCCTGGATCAATCACCATTATCCACTACTCATGCGTGCAAAAAAAGATCCGATCGTTCGTCAAAAATACATCCTATTTAGTCAACTATTTGGGAGACGACACTTAAATCCTGATCTAGCAGGATATCACTCCCTTGATCATGACACTATCCCCTTTGATACAACAAGGTGGGAGAGCACTCAATACTAAGAATTCGATAGAGGCACTAATAGTAGTTCCTAATATTTCTCAATAGGAGTAGTTTTCGTTTCAAACTGACGTATACTCGATTACAATTTTATACGTAGACACAGATGATATGCAAAAAACTCAAGCCACACTCATAAAAAGAGAATACTCTCCTTCATGAGAGGTAGCGTTCGTCACCTTTCAAGCAGAACATATTTTTCCATTCTCTGAAGGGCAATTTATGATGATATCCTCTGAGACCGAGTCAGGAAAGAAGCTTAAAAAACCGTATAGTATAGCAACAACTTCTCGCTACTTCGAACAAGAGAAAGAAATAGGATGCGTGGTGAAACAAGTAGGCGTTTGAGGTATGTCTGAACATCTTGTTTCTTGACTTCCCATTTGATGAACAGTCACTCTCGTATGACCAGTATGACATTATGTTGATTCATGAGAACATCCGTCATATCTGTTTATCTCAGTTTGAAGTGGACTCTCTCCAAATGTAGGACTCTTTGATCAACTCATTCATACTCAAGCATTTTCAAAAATTGTACTTATTCATGGAGAAAGATTTTTTTCACATCACGTTCTTTCTCTTCACGAAAGGTTTACAGAAATTTCACTTTCCGACGAAAGGGTCTCATATATCCCCGTCTTCTCCAAAGAAAAAAACCTCCCTAAGTGAGGAAGAGAATGATATGTACAATCTACCCTAGATGAGGCACTTGCTGACCTATGAAACGATTGTTCTTGCTTTCTCTGCGGGAAACCAGAGATGGTAGATGACGTAAGAAGACTTCTGAGTGAAAAGTGAATGGATAAGGAAGATATTACGTTCGAAAAATATTAGAAAACAGAAATTTAATGTAAAGTCATATTTTAAGCCACAATACATCCGTCATTACGAGACGAATGATAGTGAGTCGTGGCAATCTCAAGACTTCATAGCAATTACCTATCCAAACAAACCTATTCGAGAAATGGTTGAGCTCGAGCAACTACTTGGTCGATTTGTTCTTGTATCGTTAGATCTGTCGTATCAAGGAGATATGCATCATCAGCTTTCTTGTTTACTGGATTATCTCAAAGATAGTCTTCGTTATCTCTATGCAAAATTTCTTGCAAAACAACATCATAGTCGGCTTTTTTTCATTGCTCTTCAAGTTGTTTTACTCTTCTTGTTGCCCTTGTAGAAGAATCACACGTCATAAATACTTTGACAGCAGAACCAGGAAACACGACTGTTCACATATCTCTACCATCAGCAACAATTCATCATTGTTTTCAGTAACTTTGTTGAAGGTCTTTTAGAAATCTTCTAATTCATGGAATGTTAGCTATTTTGCAAATATTCATTCACACATCTGGCGTCCTAATAAGATGCTCAATATTTTCTTCATGTAGATACATATCTTTCAGTCAGGTTTCAGAGTTCAATCAATACGACAACTCTATCTGATCAAGCTGTAACAGTTTCTTTTCTGCAGATGCATCTATCAATCAGTTCCTCATCATATACAACGTCACAGCCCTATACATGGATCATGTATCCAAATAGATATATCCTAATGTTTCAGCAACTCCTTTTGAAGTCGTTCCCTTACCTGTTCCAGATAATCCATCGATCGCAATAACTATTTTTTTCATATGCTACAATAAGAGGAGAAAAAAGATTATGAAGCTATAATTTTTTGTACATCTTGTGCAATCTGATCAATCGAACGAGTCGCATCGACCGTTATCATTTCTGCATGCTGTCAAAAGTAATCAATAACAGGCACTGTCTTTTCATAAAACTGAGCTATTCTATGTTGCATAGCTTCTGGAGTATCATCACTACGTCATCTTGATTTCATCCTTTCAAAGACGATCTCATCAGGAAGTGTAAAATGAATTCACAACATTTCCCTCTTGTGAGAGTCCGTAATTTTAAAAATATCATCAAGCTGGTTTACGGTTCTAGGATACCCATCCAACAACATATGCTTCTGATCATCTAATACCGTATGAAAGTACGTCAGGAACAAGGAATTTGTCACGTTATCATCAATAAGATCTCCCTTTTCCATACGAGCTTTTAGATAGTCACCAATAGCGTTCTCTGTAGTTTGGAGCGCTCTAAAATGATCCCCACTTGAGAAATAACTATACATATCTGGGTTGTTTTTTGTGATTAGTTTTGCTTGGGTTCCTTTTCCAGAGCATTGAATTCAAAATAAGACTATATCTTTCATATCTTTTGATCTTGTATCAAAAATAAAATACACTACTTCACGTAGTGTATTTTTTCAATCAATAATTGCAATTTGTAATTACTGCCCATTTCCATTCCCTCCCTTATTCAGCTTTTGGCAACACCTCAAAATTCATCATCATCCCACTCTCATTATGTTCTGCGATCAAAAGAACTTCACTGCGTTTCGTCTTTTTTCTCAAAACGACAACTTATAACGTATAATTTTATGTAGAGGTTGGTAGTACGGTGAAATTCATCATCATACCACTCTCGTTATGTTCTGCGATATGGCAATGAGCCATTCGTTTTCATGGATTCGACATATCAACGAGGATGTCGGTGTACTCTCACGGGAGAGTGAGAACCGTATCTTTTCGAACGAGGTTATCGTTGGGGACACCATTTTTGTTTACGATGAGAAATCTCTGACCATGAAAATGAACAGGATGTTGCATAGGATGAAGCCCCTCTCCGTCATTATCAATACGTATCTTCACGATATCTCATTGCTGGAATATTCGATCATCTATTTTCATACTCACTTTATTCGTATCTTCGTCTATAAGTTGTCGCTTCGTCGTCTCGTCAGTAGATATCACATTCATATCAAACATCTCATCTCGTCGCTCTAGCTGTCAGAGATCATAATTGAGACCTCACATTTGTGCTGTCGTTCCATCATTCGCATGAGCCATTTTAAGTGAAAGATCATCTTTTGTCTTTCCATTTAGCGTCATATCTAGTCTTAGCGTTTTATCTACGGGAGCATCGATATACGACCTATACTGATCGATATCTTCAACAACCGTAGCTACCGAACGAAGAGTAGAGAATTTCGTCCCTGCTTCTGATAGTTCTTCTGATTCAGCAACACGAACCGTTCCTATGGTCTCTGTAAAGGCTGGATTCTTGTAGACAAGGTCAAACTCTCCTGAAGTTTCTGGAAACAGTTCAACTACATACCTTTCTGCTGGAGCAATAAGAAGTGAGTCTATCATCTGTTCTTTTTCATACGCCCCCAGATCTCATCAGACCAATTTCATCTCTATTCATGGAAATGAAATATTAAACGGTCTGACGTTAGCTGTATTTGTTATATACATTCTTGTAACAGCCCCTTTTGTAAGATCTAGGGTATAGTCTTCTGATCCATTGATTAGATAGTTGGTTCAGAATCTTCACATGATTGCTTGGTTAACATGCTCTTTGTAGAAAGGAGCTACTCCATCTTGATCCATCTGTATATCATCAAGAATAAGGATCTGTTCGTCGTCTACTGTATTTCGGTAGCTTGGATCAGCTGGTTGTACAAGATAGTTCCCGTACATACCAAGCTCTTGTTGAAGATCTTCTCTGACATGAGGATGATATCGATAGATACCAGCATCTGGAAATTGGAGCTTATATGACAACGTCTCTCCTTTCTTGATAGGCACATCAAATCATCACATCCCTACAGGGACTCCATCTTCTTTATCTGATCATCTCAGACCATGATGATGTACCGTACTTACGATATCTCAGATATTATTGGTCACCGTCAGATCAATCACGGATCATTGATCGACTTTGATCAACGGACCTGGAATAGATCCATTATATCACATCATCCTCACCTCTTTTCATCATATGGTCGTATTAATATTATCCATCGTGATCGCATAGCTATCTCTATCTCCAAGGTTTACAACGTCTTGTGCTTTTTTTGCGATGTAGTCATCACTTCTCTCTAGATCATACTCCTCACCTAGATCTACTCATGCTGAAACTGTACCGAAGTAAGCATCACAGTCAGCCATACCTGGCATGATTTCACACTGTTCTTGAATTGCATCCGCATAGGTCTCTCTCTTGTTCTCATCAAGGACATCATCACATCACGTTCATCATCACATCAAGCACATATGGATGTTTAATTTCTCTTCATTGGTATAGTCTTTACGGGTGAGTACTCATGTTTTTGGTACTCGAGAGGTCTCATGATGGTCGGCTGTTTCAGTTCACTCGTGTGGATGATCATCTTCACTCTCCCCATCTTCATGATGTCATCAGACTGGTCCATTTGGAAACATCGCCATCTGCACATATCATGAAATCAAAATACTCGCTATCGTTCATCATGCCACCACTCATATCCACGCAAAAACACTCGTCTCGCGACGGAGTTCGGACTCTTGTACCCATCGAGCAATCAGCGAAACTGCTGTTCCTATAGGTATATACCAGAGTGCTTCATACGTAATCTCATCAAAATGCTGAATAGATCATGAGATCATTCAAAGTCATAGCGACAAAAAAACTCATGTTAGCACACGATGAAGTATATGTTTCCAGTTCGCATCCTTATCTTCTTCCTGAAGAAAATCTTGGATATACGTAGCTACTGCAAACAGCACTCATCATACGAGACCGATCAGTCAAAACCTCCAAGGATTAAGCGTAAAATGAACAATTGATCACGATATGAATCAAATTCAAAGAAAATAGATTAATAACGTAAAATAACCTCAAAGGAGTTTTTTCATTTTTATGGAGTAAGAGGTAAAATGGAATTCTCACATCAGCAATTTGTACTACATCGTGTATCGATCAGGACTCAGTCGTCATCTCTGTACTCGTAACAGCATTGGGTATATTTCTTCTGAAGTTTCTTTTTAGATCTATGAATGATAACTTTTATATTACTTACTAATTCTCCTGTTCTTTCTGAGATGATTTTATAGGAATCCCCATTAAGATATCCATTGAGAATCGTTTTCTCCTTCTGAGAAAAACTAGCAATCATTGGAATGAGACAGCTCGAAATGTTTCTTGCCAGAACTGCATGAGATGAATCATTTTGTTGTTCTACTCACTCCCAAAATTGCTCATCCATATTCTGCACACGTCCAGTACGTTCTGAGCGATATCGATCTATAATCGTATGCTGGGTAATACGATAGATTCGCTGTTTCAGATGACGAACATCGCGC